>JBKPFP010000421.1:0-5121 GCA_046744435.1 Actinomycetota bacterium
TGATCGTCAAGGAGATCGCGAAGAAGGCCGGCTACCACGCGACCTTCATGCCGAAGCCGATCTTCGGCGAGAACGGCTCGGGGATGCACACGCACCAGTCGCTCTTCACCGACGGTCGCAACGCGTTCTTCGACGCCGACGACGAGTGGCACCTGTCCGATGCAGGCAAGGCCTTCATCGCCGGGCAGCTCCGGCACGCGCGCGAGATCTCCGCCGTGTTCGCGCAGTGGGTCAACTCCTACAAGCGGCTCGTCCCCGGCTACGAGGCGCCCGTCTACGTCGCCTGGTCGCGGCGTAACCGCTCTGCGCTGATCAGGATCCCGCTCTACAAGCCCGGTGCCGAGCAGGCGACGCGCGCCGAGATCCGCTGCCCCGATCCGGCCTGCAACCCGTACCTGACGTTCGCATCGCTCCTGCACGCAGGCCTCGAGGGGATCGAGCAGGGCTACGAGCTCCCGGAGCCGATGGAGACGACCCTCTACCACCTGACTGCAGAGCAGCGCCGCGAGCGCGGGATCGTCTCGCTGCCGGAGACGCTCGGCGAGGCGATCGACGAGCTGGCCGAGTCGGAGCTCGCCCGCAAGGCGCTCGGCCCGCACATCTTCGACCGCTACGTCGAGCTCAAGCGCTCCGAGTGGGACGAGTACCGCGTGCAGCTCACCGAGTGGGAGAAGGAGCGCTACCTCGCCGTGCTCTAGCCCCTAGCGCGGTGGGCGGAAAAGTAGGAGAATCCAACTTCACGGTCCTGCCGTTTGGCGGATGGCAGGGCCGCTGACGGCCGACTGCGAGCTGCTTCTACAAGCAGCTCGTGGTCGTTCTGGCGCCACTGGCCGGCGGCCTCCCGGCGGGCAAAGCCCGCCTTCGCCCGCCTGGCGCCGCTCGCCGCGCTCCAGTCAGCGGGCCGTGCGGAGGAGCACTGTCCCGCTTCCCTACGCACGCCGAGCGGCGCCCCAGAGGCGCCAGAACACGCTGTCTTGACCGCCAACGAACTGACTGGAGTGCGGTTAGAGGAAGCTGAGGATCGCGTCGCGGTCGACGCTCAGGCCGACCACGCCGCTGCGGCCGTCGATCTCGTGAATCGCGTCTGCCGGAACGAGCCGGCGGCGGCGCGAGAGGAACCCGGAGCGGACGGCGAGCGCGTCGGGCACGTCGGGCTCCGAGCCGTACATCGGGCCCTCCACGCGGCCGACGATCCGCCCGTGCGCGTCGGCGACGATGAAGCCGATCGTGCGCAGGAGCTCGGGGCGGGCCACGCTCATTGCGACCAAAGCTACCCCGCGCCTGTAACGGGAAATCGCGACTCTCGTAAGGGTTTTGTTAAGCATTCTCCGGGGCGCGAAAAGGGTGCTCCGGCCGACTCGCTCCTACAATCGAGAGACATGGACGCCTCGGAGCGGCACCTCCGGCTGCTGACGGAGACGATCGCCGCCGTCAACTCGACTCTCGACCTCGAAGAGGTGCTCTCGCTGGTCGCGAGGAAGGTGGCGGAGGCTCTCGGCGCGGACGCTTGCTTCGTCTACCTGTACGACGAGCACTCGGGCGAGCTCGTGCTGCGCGCGACGCACGGCACGCGGGTCGAGGAGATGACGCGGACGCCGCGCATGAAGCCTGGTGAGGGCATCACCGGGACGGCGGCCGACGAGCGCGCTCCGGTCATGATCCCCGCGCAGGCGCACCTCGACGAGCGCTTCAAGGCCTTCCCGAACCTGCCCGAGGACCAGTACGAGTCGATCCTCGCGGTGCCCATCCTCGCGCGGGACAAGCTCGCAGGCGCCCTCAACGTGCGGACGCTCTCGCCGCGGGAGTTTTCGCGGGCCGAGATCGACCTGCTCTCGGCCATCGCCGGGCAGGTCGCGCAGACGATCGAGCACGCGAAGCTGTACGCGGACGCGCAGGCGCGGGTCGCCGAGCTGGAGGCGCTCGCGCGCATCTCCGAGGCCGTCTCGGAGTCGCTCTACCTCGAGGAGTCGCTCGAGGCGATCGTCGAGACGACGATGGAAGCGGTCGGCGCGACCGGCGCGGCGCTCGTGCTCGAGGACGGCAAGATCGCCTGGCCGGAAGGGCGCCCCGGCAAGCACGCGGTGCGGCTTCCGCTGCGCTGGAAGCGGCGCGCGATCGGCGAGCTCGTGTGCGACCGCGACGCGCCGTTCACCGAGCAGGAAGAGGCGCTGCTGGCCTCGATCGCGCACCACGCGGCCGTCGCGCTCGAGCACGGGCGGGCCGTGATGCGCGGCGTGCTCGCCCAGGAGATCCACCACCGGGTCAAGAACAACCTTCAGACCGTCGCCTCGCTGCTGCGGCTGCAGGCGCGCTCGGCCGGAGTCGACCCGCGCAAGGCGCTCGAGGACTCGGTCAATCGCATCCTTGCGATCGCAGCGGTGCACGAGGTGCTCACGCAGCGGAGCGACGAGGAGGTCGAGCTCGACGAGCTGCTCGACCGGCTGCGGTCGATGCTCGTCCAGGGCCTCGGCGCGAAGAAGCGCGTGGACGCGACCCTCGAGCCGGTCGCGCTGGCCGGCAGCCGCGCGACTGCGCTCGCGCTGGTCTTCAGCGAGCTCCTGCAGAATGCGCTCGAGCACGGCGGTGACTCCGTTCAGGTCGAGCTCGCGCAGCGCAACGGCCAGGTCGTGCTCGCGATCGCCGACGACGGGGCCGGGATCACCGGAGACGAGAGCGGGACGGGCCTCTCGATCGTGCGCGCCCTCGTCCGCGACGAGTTGCGCGGGACGCTCGACCTGCAGTCGAACGGCGGGCTGCGCGCGGAGGTCGTGTTCCCGGCCTGATGGCGTACTCGCTGCTCGATGCCTCCGACTTCGACGAGCGCCGCAAACCGATCGCGGCGACGCTCGATGCGCGGGCGATCCGTATGAACCAGTTCGACAACCAGCCGGACCAGGCCGGCAAGGAGCACGACGAGCGCGAGTCCGGGCAGGAGGAGATCTACGTGCCGCTCCGCGGGCGCGGCGTGCTGCGGGTCGACGGCGAGGAGGTCCCGCTCGAGCCGGGCCGCTACGTGCTGGTCCCGCCGGAGGCGACGCGCAAGGTCGTCGCCGGTCCAGAGGGTCTCGGCTACCTCGTCGTTGGAGCCGAGCTATGAGAATCCTGATCGCCGAGGACGAGACGATCATCCGGCTCGACCTGAAGGAGCTGCTCGAGCGGGCCGGGTTCGAGGTCTGCGCGGAGGCGCGCGACGGAGCCGAGGCGGTCGAGCTGGCACGCTCCGAGGAGCCTGACGTGGCGGTGCTCGACGTGAAGATGCCGCGCCTGGACGGGATCGAGGCCGCGCGCCGCATCCTCGACGAGCGGCCGATCCCGATCGTGATGCTGACCGCCTACGGGCAGGACGAGCTCGTCTCCCGTGCGGTCGAGGCAGGCGTCTTCGGCTACCTCGTCAAGCCCTTCCGCGAGCAGGACCTCGTCCCCGCGATCCGGGCCGCCCGGGCCCGCCACGAGGAGCTGGCCGCCGTGCGCGAGGAGGCCGAATCGCTGTCCGAGGCCCTCGCCGCGCGCAAGCTGATCGAGCGGGCGAAGGGCCTGCTCATGGAGCGCGAGAAGCTGACCGAGGGCGAGGCGTTCGCACGCCTGCGCAAGGCCAGCCAGGTCTCGGGCCGGCCGCTCAAGGTCGTCGCGGAGGCACTGATCGCGACCTTCGAGTCCCGCTAGCATCCGATCACCCAACCGAGCATGGGCTGCGGCCCCCGAGGCGCCCCAACCACACGCGCGTCAGGGCGCGGGCATCAACCGAAGCGAGCATTCAGTCGGCGAAAGTGCAAAGCACTTTCGGCGAGTCCCGGCCCCGTGGGCCGGGACCCACTAGGCCTGGGAACGCTCGAAGAGGTCTTCCCAGCGGGAAAGCAGCGCTTGCAGCTCGTCCCGGCTGCGGCGATGGGCCGCTACGACGTCGACGTCCGACCAGTCCTCGGCGAGCCGCCGCTCGAGGGACTCGATCTCCGCCTCGCGCGCCGCGATCTCGCCTTCGAGCCGCTCGAGCTCGCTCGGTCGCGCGGCCCGCGAAGGCCGCGGTTTCGGCTCCGGCTTCTCCTTCTTCGGCTTCGCGGGCGGGGGCTCGGCGTCGCGTGCGGCCAGGGCGTCGCGGCGCGCGACGTAGTCGGCCCAGCCGCCCTCGTACGAGCGGATCGTCCCGTCCTCGATCGCGAGCGTCCGGTCAGCGACGGCGTCGAGCAACGCGCGGTCGTGCGAGACGAGCAGCACCGTCCCCGGGAACGCCTCGAGCGCGGCCTCCAGGGCCTCGCGGCTCTCCAAGTCGAGATGGTTCGTCGGCTCGTCGAGCAGGAGCAGGTTCGCGCCGGAGGCGACCACCAGCGCCAGCGCGAGCCGGCGCCGCTCGCCCCCGGAGAGCGCCGAGACCTGCCGCTCGTGCATCTCCCAGCCCGAGAAGAGGAAGCGGCCGAGCAGGTTCTGCGCCTGCGGTCGCGTGAGGCCGGTCGCGCGCTGCGTGCATGCGAGCACACTGCGACTCTCGTCCAGCTCGATTTCGTGCTGCGAGAAGTACGCCGGCTCGACCCCGTGACCGAGCCGCAGCCGCCCGCCGGACGGCTCGCGGCGCCCGAGTAGCGTCTCGAGGAACGTCGTCTTGCCGGAGCCGTTCGGCCCGACGAGGGCGACGTGCTCCGCCCGCTCGACCGCGAGCCCGACGTCCGCCAGCAACGGCTTCGTGCCGGCCGCGAGCTCCAGCCCCTCGGCCTCGACGACGGTGCGCCCGCTGCGCTTCGGCTGCAGGAACTCGAAGCCGAGGCTTTTCGAGCGCCGCGTGAGGAGCGCGATCTCGTCGCGCACTTCTCCGCGCTCCTTCGTCAGCCGGCCGATCTGCGTCAGCTTCGCCTGCGCGCGCTTGGCGAGATTCTTCTTGTAGCGGAAGCGCTCGACGAAGCGCTCGAGCCGCGCGATGTCCTCGTCGTAGCGCTTCGCGGCCGTCGCCGCCGCGCTGAGCCGCGCCGCCTTCTCCCGCCGCCAGTTGTGCCAGGGCCCGGCGAAGTACGTCGAGCGCCCGGCCTCGAGCTCGAGCACCGCCGTCGTGACCGCCTCGAGGAACCAGCGGTCGTGCGCGACGAGGATCACCGCGGCGTCGAGAGCCTGCAGCTCGCGCTCGAGCCACTCGAG
>JBKPFP010000257.1:0-1199 GCA_046744435.1 Actinomycetota bacterium
AACGTCACCTACTTCAACGAGGTCGAGAGGGGCGGTCACTTCGCCGCGTGGGAGGAGCCGGAGCTCTTCTCCGAGGAGATGCGCGCCGCGTTCAGGTCAATGCGCTGATGCGACCGGATGAGCGGCGTGCACAGGCCGTGCGCGCCGCTCCCGGCTTTTGTCTGAGGCTGACGAGAGGAGCGCGTCGAGCGATCATGATGTCCGCCAGCAACAAGACCAAGGAGGAACGTGAGCAGCACCGTGCAGCAGGCGCCGGGGATCAGGCGCACCTCCAACGGCACGATCTGAGCGTCCCCGGACGCGAGGTCATCCAGAACCGCGTCGACATTAGCCCGGAGGCGCCATTCGTCAGGCACAAGCATCCGGGCGAAGAGATCATCTACGTCCTCGAAGGGTCGCTGGAGTACCGGGTGGAGGGCAGGCCGCCGCCGACGCTCGAAGCCGGCGACGTCTTACTCGACCCGGCCGAAACGATCCACGCGGTGAAGAACGTCGGCAGCGGCAACGCCGCGGAGCTCGCTACATCCGTCGTCGAAAAGGGCAAGCAGTTCCTCGTGGTAGTCGAGTGAGTCCAGTTCGGCCAAGCAAGCGGAGATAAAGAGCGGGACCGACGGGACTCGAACCCGTGACCCCAAGATGAGATTCCGGCTGCTGGGGCCTCATCTGCCGATGACCTTGTGAAGCGCGTAGCACTCCATGAGAGACAGGGCGACTGGCTGGTCCGACGCATTGGCGTCCGTCTGGCCGTGCAGAGCCACCGACCGTTCGGCCGAACCGCTCGCCCTGTCCCAAAAACCTGTCCCCAAGATTCGTGGGCCCCGGCAGCTCCCTGCCGAATGTCTCCTTTTCCAGCGACTTTCGGTGCTCCCGGCCACGGACACTGCCTCGGGCCCCTCCGTTTCACGGAGGTGCTCCGTGGTGTCGGTCAACAGGTCGATTTCCAGGCACTTTGCCAGCAGCACCTGCACCTTGAGCGCTCGTCCCGACGTGATAGGAGGTGCTCTGCGATGCTTGTTAAGACAACAGAATTGGCTGATTTGCAGGTACTTCTTGGAGAACAAGCCCTCTGACGGACTCGAACCGTCGACCCTCTCCTTACCATGGAGGCTGCACCCACTCCTATGGGATCCGGGAACAGCGCTTGCTAGCACGCTTCCCTGCAATCTGGCTGGTTCTTCTGCTCGTTGCACCCTTCCTTT
>JBKPFP010000270.1:0-7531 GCA_046744435.1 Actinomycetota bacterium
GAGGCGGATGCCGACAAGCAGGCGCGCCAGGACGAAGAGGGCGAGAACGAGTCCGCTGAGCTCCCGCACCTCGAGCAGGGCCAGCAGGTCAACTGCGCCAGCGCCGAGGTCGAGGCGAAGGAGACGAAGCCGCCGCCCCGCTACACGGAGGCGACCCTGCTCTCGGCGATGGAGACGGCGGGCAAGTTCGTCGACGACGAGGAGCTGCGCGAGGCGATGAAGGAGCGCGGCCTCGGCACTCCCGCGACGCGCGCGGAGACGATCGAGACGCTCATCCGCCGCGAGTACATCGAGCGCGTGGGCAAGGACCTCGCGCCGACCCCGAAGGGCCTGCAGGTGATCACGATGCTCGAGGAGCACCAGCTGACCTCGCCGGAGCTCACGGGGGACTGGGAGAAGCGCCTCGGCGACATCGAGCACGGCAAGGGCGACAAGCAGGAGTTCATCAAGGGCATCGAGGACTTCACCGCCTCGACCGTGCGCGCGATCGAGGGCCTGGACAAGGAGAAGCTCCGCCCGGAGCGGGTCGAGCTCGGCCTCTGCCCGCGCTGCGGGGCCGAGACGGGCGAGATCATCCGCGAGAACGCGAAGGCCTACGGCTGCACGAGCTGGAAGTCGCGCGAGGAGCCGGGCTGCGGGTTCGTGATCTGGAAGCGGGTCGCAGGGCGTACACTCACACCCGAGATCGCCCGCCAGCTGCTCGAGGAAGGGCGCACGAAGGAGGTCCTGTCGGGCTTCCGCTCCAGAGCCGGCAAACCTTTTCGTGCGCGGCTCGTCTTGAACAATGAGGGCAAGATCGAGTTCGACTTTCCTGCTCGCGCTCGATCCAAAGAGCCCGCTGCTGCGGAATAACCAGAGAAGGGGCCGCGTTTGATCTACCGGAGCCGAGCTGAGGGCGCGTTTCCCATGGAAAGACGAGGAAATACGGCCTACAGTCTGAAAGTTTGATGACCGAGCGTCGTCTTACAGTTGAGAAGCCGCAGAACCCGCACGAGTCGGGAAAGGAAGACGAGAACCAGTTGACCGCACATCAGCTGACCGAACTGCTCGAGACCGAGGGCGCCCGCACGCTCGTCGAAGCCGCTGAGGAGCGCGGTTTCGTCGAGCCGACCGACCTGGAGGCCTTCGCCCTCGAGCACGACCTCGCAGACGACGAGGTCGAGCAGATCACGCGCGAGCTCGAGGCGATCGGCCTCGAGATCGGCGAGCCGCGCCGCGAGGCTGCGGAGCAGCAGGCAGCCGCTGCGACCGAGGCCCAGCGGGTCGCGGACGCCGAGGCGATCGTCGGCTCGGCCGACAGCCTCCAGCTCTTCCTGGCCGACGTCGGCCGTCACAAGCTGCTCACTGCCGCCGACGAGGTTCAGCTCGCGAAGGCGATCGAGCGCGGCGACCCGATCGCGAAGCGCCGGATGATCGAGTCCAACCTGCGCCTCGTCGTCTCCATTGCCAAGGGCTATCGGGGGCTCGGCGTCCCGTACCTCGACCTGATCCAGGAGGGCACGCTCGGCCTCAACCGCGCCGTCGAGAAGTTCGACTGGCGCCGTGGGTTCAAGTTCTCGACGTACGCGACCTGGTGGATCCGCCAGTCGGTGCAGCGCGCCGTGGCGAATCACGCGCGCACGATCCGCGTGCCCGTGCACGTGGTCGAGCGCCAGCAGAAGCTCTCGCGCGCCGCGCGCCGGCTCGAGGTCGAGCTCGGCCGCGAGGCGACGAAGGACGAGCTGGCCGAGGCGACCGGGCTGCCGATGCAGCACGTCGACGAGGCGCTCGGCGCCGCGCACGCGTCCGTCTCGCTCAACCAGACGGTCGGCGCGGACGACGAGGGCGAGCTCGGCGACCTGTTCGCCGACCGCGAGGCCGCGGATCCGTTCGACGAGGCCGAGGAGTCGCTCCGCCGCCAGGGCGTCCGCAAGGCGCTGGACGCGCTGCCCGAGCGCGAGCGGCGCATCCTCGAGCTGCGCTTCGGGTTCGAGGGCGAGCCCTGGACGCTCGAGGCGATCGGGCACGAGCTCGACCTGACGCGGGAGCGCGTGCGTCAGCTCGAGGCACAGGCCCTGGCGCGGCTCGCTGCGCTGCGCGAGCTCAGCTCCGTCGCGAGCGCATAACTAACCGTTTCCCTTCCCTGGGGTCCTAATAGACTGCCGTGGCCGTCCGCAGTGGGCGGCTGCATGGGAAAGGAGCAGAGGTGAGGGGAATCGCAGTCAAAATTGCCCTCCTCCTCGCCGCCTGCCTCGTCACGCTCGGTGTCGCGGGAGCAGGTAGTGGGAGAGGGACACTCGTCTTCGGTGGGTCGGCGGATCCGACGTACTTGGATCCCGCGCTCGTATCCGACGGTGAGTCTTTCCGCGCCACGGAGCAGATCTATGAGGGCCTCGTCCAGCTCGTGCCGGGCAAGACCACGATCAAGCCCGAGCTCGCGACGCGCTGGAAGATCGCCCGCGACGGAAAGACGTACACGTTCTTCCTGAAGCGAGGCATCAAGTTCCACGACGGGACGCCGTTCAACGCGGCTGCCGTCTGCACGAACTTCAACCGCTGGTACAACTTCAGCGGCCCGTTCCAGGACGCCTCGGCGACGTACTACTACCAGGCGATCTTCGGCGGCTTCCGCCGGAACGAGAACAAGGACCTGGGCACGCCGCTCTACCAGAGCTGCCGCGCGAAGGGCGCGTATACCGCGGTCATCAAACTTCGGAAGCGCAACGGGCCTTTCCTGCCGTCGCTCTCGCTGTCGGCCTTCGCGATGCAGAGCCCGACGGCGATGCGCAAGTACGGCGCCAACCGGGCCGAGATCCGCAACGGCGTCTTCCGTCCGACAGGGACGTATGCCTTCGAGCATCCGACGGGCACGGGGCCGTTCCGCTTCGTCTCGTGGAAGATCGGCGAGAAGCTCGAGCTGGCCGAGTTCAAGGGGTACCGGGGCGACAACAAGCCCAAGCTCGCGCGGATCATCATCCGGCCGATCTCGACCGCGACCGGGCGCCTGCAGGCGCTGCAGTCCGGTGAGGTCAACGCGTACGACCTCGCCGATCCGGCGCACGTCGGCACGATCCGGGGCAACTCGAGCCTGAAGGTCCTCAACCGGCCGCCGTTCAACGTCGCTTACGTGACGATCAACCAGGCCAAGCCGCCGATGGACAAGCTGAAGGTCCGCCAGGCGGTTGCGTACGGGCTCGATCGTGCGAACGTGGTCCGCTCGTTCTACGCGGGCCGCGCGACGGTCGCGCACGAGTTCATGCCGCCGAACCTGATCGGGTACGAGCCGAAGGTCCAGAAGTACGCGTACAACCCGAACAGGTCGAGGCAGCTGCTCCGCGAGGCGGGGCTGACGCTGCCTGTCGAGATCGAGTTCTGGTATCCGACGAACATCTCGCGGCCGTACATGCCGAACCCGAAGCTGAACTTCGAGGCCTTCGCGGCGAGCCTCGAGCAGTCGGGCTTCAAGGTCAACGCGCGCAGCGCGCCCTGGCGCCCCGACTACGTGGCGAAGGTCAACGAGGGGTCGGCAGGCCACCTGAACCTGATCGGCTGGTCGGGTGACTACGGCGACCCGGACAACTTCGTGGGGACGTTCTTCCAGGAGTACAACCCGCAGTTCGGGTTCCGGAACGCGAAGATCACGAGGCTGCTCAACCAGGGTGAGGCCGAGGTGAATCTCGCCAAGCGGATCGCCATCTACAAGGCGGCCAACCGCGAGATCATGAAGTTCCTCCCAGGTGTGCCGTACGCGCACACGAGGCCTGTGCTCGGGTTGCAGAAGCGGGTGCAGGGCTACATCGCCAGCCCGACGGGCAGCGATCGGTTCTTCCCCGTTTCTCTCGGAGGACAGTAGGAGCTAGCGAAGAGAGCCAGCCGGCGGACCACGCGACATGCTGCGCTACGTCGTCCGCCGGCTGCTCCTTCTCATCCCGATCCTCTTCGGGCTCTCGATTCTCGTCTTCTTCTGGGTCCGGGCTCTACCGGGGAGCCCGGCCGAGTCGCTGCTCGGGGAGCGGGCGACGCCGGAGCTCGTCCAGGCCTACAAGGAGCGCTACGGGCTCGACGAGCCGGTGTACAAGCAGTACTGGGGCCAGCTCAAGTCGTGGTCCCGCGCTGACCTGGGCACGTCCGTCGCTTCGCATCGTCCGGTCACCGACGAGATCAGGGACCGTTTCCCGGCCACCATGGAGCTCGCCATCGCGGCCCTGATCTTCTCCGTCTCCCTCGGCGTTCCGCTCGGGTTCGTGGCGGCCAAGCGGTACGGAAGCCTGATTGACCACGCGAGCCTGTTCATATCGCTGATCGGGATCTCAATTCCGGTCTTCGTGCTCGGCATCATCCTCAAGTACGTCTTCTCCGTCCGTCTCGGCTGGCTGCCCGGCACCGGTCGCATCGACGTCACGATCACAGCCGAGCACCCGACCGGCTTCTACGTCCTCGACGCGATCATCACGCGCGACTGGTCGACGCTCTGGGACGTCATCAAGCACCTCATCCTGCCTGCGATCGCGCTCGGATCGATTCCCCTGGCGATCATCGCCCGCATCACACGTGCCTCGGTGCTCGACGTCCAGAACGAGGATTACGTGCGCACCGCCCGGGCCAAGGGCCTGCCGCCGCGCATCGTCGATCGCCGCCACGTGTTGCGGAACGCCGCACTGCCCATCTCGACGATCATCGGGCTCCAAGTGGGGCTCCTGCTTTCGGGAGCGGTACTCACCGAGACGGTCTTCTCATACCCGGGCATGGGGCGCTGGCTGGCGGAGGCGATCTTCAACCGCGACTACTCCGTGCTGCAGGGCGGGATCCTGTTCGTCGCGTTCGTCTTCGTCTTCATCAACCTCATCGTCGATGTCCTCTATGCGTTCATCAACCCGAGGATCCGTTATTCATGAGTGTCGCCGAGCTCGAAGCCCAGGAAATCCAGCTCGAGGCGCCGAGCGGCCTCTGGGGCGAGGCTTGGCGCCGGCTGATCCGCAACCCGGGCGCCATCGTCGGTTTCATCTTCATCGGCGTTCTGCTGATCGCGGCGGTCTTCGCACCACTCGTCGCGCCGCACGACCCGCTCGACCAGGGCCTGCGCGGAGGGCTGCTCCAGGCCGAGAACCCGTCGCGGGACTACTGGTTCGGGCTCGACCGGCTGGGCCGCGATCAGTTCAGCCGCGTGGTCTACGGCGCCCGCTACACGCTCTTGATCGGCGTCGTCGCGGTCGGCATCGGCCTGTCGATCGGCATGCTCATCGGCGGCATCGCCGGCTTCTTCGGCGGCTTCGTCGACTCGGTGCTGATGCGCTGCATGGACGTGATGCTCGCCATCCCCGGCCTCCTGCTCGCGATCGGCATCGCGGCGATGCTCGGCCCGGGGCTGAAGCAGGTCATCATCGCCGTCGGGGTGGCGCAGGTCCCGATCTTCGCCCGCCTGTTACGCGGCTCGATCCTGGCCCAGAAGGACAACGACTTCGTGCTCGCCGCTCGGGCCGTGGGCGTGCGGCGCTGGACGATCCTTGGGTCGCACATCCTCCCGAACTCGCTCTCGCCTGTGATCGTGCAGGCAACGCTCGTGCTCGCGACGGCGATCATCGACGTCGCCGGCCTCGGCTTCCTCGGCCTCGGCCCGCAGGATCCGGCGACGCCGGAGTGGGGGACGATGCTGACTGACGCGAACGAGTACCTCCAGGTGTACCCGTGGCTCGCGATCATCCCCGGCATGGCGATCATCATCTCGGTGCTCGGTTTCAACCTGATCGGCGACGGCCTGCGCGAGGCGCTCGACCCGAGATTCCGTGGCCGAGCGTAACGCGCTCTTGGCGGTCGAGGACCTGCGGGTCGAGTTCTGGACGAGCCGCGGGACGATCTACGCCGTCAACGGGGTCTCGTTCGACATCGCCGCCGGAGAGACGCTCGGCATCGTCGGCGAGTCGGGCTGCGGCAAGAGCGTCACGTCGCTCGCGATCCTGGGCCTGCTGCCGAGGGCCGGGCGCGCCCGCACTGGGCGCGTGCTGTTTGGCGACCGCGACCTGCTGAAGCTCTCCGATCGCGAGCTGCGCACCGTGCGCGGCAAGGAGATCGCAATGATCTTCCAGGATCCGATGTCGAGCCTGAACCCGGTGCTGACTATCGGGCGACAGCTGCGCGAGGCGCTCGAGACGCACTTCGATATGAAGCGGAACGAGGCCAACGCACGAACGGTGGAGCTGCTCGACCGTGTCGGCATCCCGAGCGCGAAGAGTCGGGTCCGGGACTATCCGCACCAGTTCTCGGGCGGCATGCGCCAGCGTGCGATGATCGCGATGGCGCTCGCCTGCAAGCCGAAGCTGCTGATCGCCGACGAGCCGACGACCGCGCTCGACGTCACCATCCAGGCCCAGATCCTCGAGATCCTCCGCGAGCTCGTCGCCGAGGAGAACGCGGCGCTGATCCTGATCACGCACGACCTCGGTGTCGTAGCCGGCATGTGCGAGCGTGTGAACGTGATGTACGCGGGCATGTTCATGGAGACGGGCTCGGCCGAGCAGCTCTTCGGGCAGCCGCGCCACCCGTACACGCTCGGACTGCTGCAGTCGATTCCGCGGCTCGATGCAACGCGGAAGGCTGCGCTCCAGCCGATCCACGGCAACCCGCGCGACATGCTCGCGCCGCCGGCGGCCTGCCCGTTCCAGCCGCGTTGCCGCTACGAGGTCGAGGCGTCGAGCCAGGAGGTGCCGCCCCTCGTCGAGATCGAGCCGGGGCACATGGTCGCCTGCTTCAACCCGGTGCCCGAGGACGAGTGGCAGAGGATGCGCGAGGCGGTCGTCGCCGGATGAGCATGAACGGCTCAGGCTCCCTGGTCGAGCTCGAGAACCTCAAGGTCTACTTCCCGATCAAGAGCGGGGTCGTCCTCGACCGCCACGTGGGCGACATACGTGCGGTCGACGACGTCACCTTCGAGATCAGGCGCGGGGAGACCCTGGGCCTCGTCGGCGAGTCGGGCTGTGGGAAGTCGACCGTCGGGCGAGCGATCCTGCGGCTCTACAACCCGACCGCGGGCAGGATCATCTTCGACGGGCAGGACATCACCGAGCTCGACCAGGAGGAGCTGCGGCCGCTGCGGCGGCGGATGCAGATGGTCTTCCAGGACCCATACGCCTCGCTGAACCCGCGCCACAGCGTGAACCGGATCGTCGGCGAGCCGCTCCGCACGCACGGGCTGGCCGGGCGCCGCGCCGCAGCCGGGCGGGTGCGCGAGCTGCTGCAGATCGTCGGGCTGCCCGCGGATGCGGCCTCGCGCTACCCGCACGAGTTCTCCGGGGGCCAGCGGCAGCGGATCGGCCTCGCGCGCTCGCTGGCCCTGAACCCGGACTTCGTCGTCGCCGACGAGCCGGTGTCTGCCCTGGACGTGTCGATCCAGGCGCAGATCATCAACCTGCTCGAGAACCTGCAGGACGAGTTCGACCTCACGTACCTGTTCATCGCGCACGACCTCGCCGTCGTGCGGCACATCTCCGACCGGATCGCGGTCATGTACCTGGGGAAGATCGTCGAGGTCTCGCCCGCCGGCGAGCTGTACGACAAC
>JBKPFP010000031.1:0-1460 GCA_046744435.1 Actinomycetota bacterium
TCCTGAGAGAGGGCGCAGAGGTGCTCGTGCCGGTCGAGCAGCTGCGCGTCGGTGACCGCTTCGTCGTCCGTCCCGGCGACAAGATCGCGACCGACGGAGTCGTCGAGGAGGGAGCCTCGGCCGTCGACCAGTCGATGCTGACAGGCGAGTCCGTTCCCGTCGACGTCGGGCCCGGCAGCGGGGTCGCCGGCGCCACGATCAACACGCATGGCCGGCTCGTCGTACGTGCGACCAAGGTCGGAGCCGAGACCGCGCTCGCGCAGATCGCGCGCCTCGTCGCCGAGGCCCAGGCAGGGAAGGCACCGATCCAGCGTCTCGTCGACCGGATTTCGGCCGTGTTCGTGCCGATCGTGATCGCGATCGCGACCGCGACGCTCACCGGCTGGCTGCTCGTGAGCGGCGACCTTTCGGCAGCGTTCACGGCCGCGATCGCCGTGCTGATCATCGCTTGCCCATGCGCACTCGGGCTCGCGACGCCGACCGCGCTCATGGTCGGAACCGGCCGCGGAGCCCAGCTCGGGATCCTGATCAAGGGCCCGGAGATCCTCGAGCAGACGCGGCGGATCAGCACGGTCGTGCTCGACAAGACCGGCACCGTCACGGAGGGGAAGATGGAGCTCGTCGAGGTCGTGCCGCTGAACGGCGCGGTGCGGGCGGACGTCCTCCGGCTCGCGGGCGGGGTCGAGGCTGCGAGCGAGCATCCGATCGCGGAGGCGATCGCTGGGGCGGCCCGCCGGGAACTCGGCCAGCTGCCGCCGGTCGAGGGCTTCGCGAACCGGCCGGGGTTCGGCGTCGCCGGGCGCGTCGACGGCCACGAGGTCGAGGTCGGCCGCGGCAACGGAATGATCACGGTCCGCTGGGACGGCAAGCCGCGGGCGAGACTCGTCGTGCGCGACACGACCAAGCCAACGAGCGCAGAGGCCGTGCGCGAGCTGAAGGAACTCGGGTTGACGCCGGTGCTCCTGACCGGCGACGCGCGAGCGCCCGCCGAGCGGATCGCCAGCGAGGTTGGGATCAAGCGTGTGCGCGCGGAGGTGTATCCCGAGGACAAGGTGGCCGAGGTGTGCCGCCTGCAGGAGGCGGGGGAGGTGGTCGCGATGGTCGGCGACGGGGTCAACGACGCGCCGGCGCTCGCGCAGGCGGACCTCGGCGTCGCGATCGGGGCGGGCACCGATGTGGCGATCGAGGCGGGCGACGTCACCCTCGTCTCGGGCGATCTGCGCGCCGCGGCGGACGCGATCCGCCTGGCACGAAAGACCCTGCGCACGATCAAGGTCAACCTCTTCTGGGCGTTCGCCTACAACGTCGCCGCGATCCCACTCGCGGTCGCGGGCCTGTTGAATCCGATCGTCGCCGCCGCGGCGATGGCGTTCTCGAGCGTCTTCGTCGTCTCGAACTCGCTGCGGCTACGCCGCTTCCACAGCCCGAGGGAGGTGAACTAGATGGAGCACGGGTACGAC
>JBKPFP010000148.1:0-3829 GCA_046744435.1 Actinomycetota bacterium
GATAGGCGGGACGTGCAAGCGGAGCAATCCGTTCAGCGGACCCGTACTAATTGCCCGAGGTCTTGATTTTGAACGCGTGTTAGCTGCTATGGAGTTTTGAGGGTGCGCCCGGTACAGCGGCGTACCGAGAGTGGACTGACAATTTTTGAGAGGAATGTACGCCGAAGCCAGACTGAAGTCTGGCACCGGAGTACAGCAACCTTTCGGCGGTGATAGCGGCGGGGGTACACCTCTTCCCATTCCGAACAGAGAAGTTAAGCCCGCCAGCGCCGATGGTACTCGGAGGGCAACCTCCCGGGAGAGTAGGTCGCCGCCGAATTACTTTGCAGGCCCGGCGCTTCGGCTCCGGGCCTTTCTTTTACGATCGACCGATGGAGCTTCGAGCCGACGGAATCGTGCTACGCCCATGGCGCCTCGACGATGCGCCCGCAGTCACCGCTGCCTGCCAGGATCCCGAGATCGCGCGCTGGATTCCGCTGATTCCGATCCCTTACAGAGAGGAGCACGCGCGTGGGTTCCTCGAAGACACAGTCCGGCGCTTCGAGAGTGGTGAGGGCTACGCGTTCGCTGTGCTCGAGGCGGAGACGGGCGCGCTCGCCGGCTCGATCGCGGTCCGCGTGCAGACCTTCAGCAGCGGGCACATCGGCTATTGGGTCGCGCGCGAGTCGCGCGGCCGCGGAATCGCCACGACGGCGCTGAAAGCGCTTTGCCGCTGGGCCGTCGACGAGCTCGACCTAAAGCGCCTCGAGCTAGTCACGGATCCGGAGAACATCGCCTCGCAGCGCGTCGCCGAGAAAGCCGGATTCCAACGCGAGGGCGTCATGCGCTCCGCCCTCGAGTACCAGGACGGCCGGCGCAGCGACTCGGTCCTGTTCTCGTTGCTCCCGGGCGAGCTCGACTAGGCGGCGCGAAGGCGCTCGCGCCACTCGGGGTCGAGTGCGCGCAGGCGGCGCACACGCTCGCCGAGCGGCGGGTGCGTGACGAACATCGCCGCGAGCCCTTCCTCGGCGAACGGATTGACGATGAACATCGGCTCCGTCGCGGGGCTGCCGCTGAACTCGACGAGGTCGCCGGCCTGCTCGAGGCGCAGGAGCGCGTCGGCGAGGCCGTGCGGCGACTCGCAGATCGCAGCGGCAGCGCGGTCGGCCTCGAACTCGCGGCCCGGCGACAGCAGGAGGTGCGTCAACGCCGCGGCGATCGGCCCCAGCACGAACAGGAGCGCGCGCTCGAGCCAGCCTCCGAGCCGGCTCATCTCGACGAGCGCTCCACTCAGCACGACCGCGATGGTCTGCACGAGGACGTCGCGGTTGCGCAGGTGCGCAAGCTCGTGGGCGAGGACGCCCTCGAGCTCGGCCGGCGTCATGATCGCGAGCAACCCTGCGCTCACACCCAGAGCCGAGCCGCGAGGCCCGCGACCGGCGCTGACCGCGCGCGGATACGCGTCGGTGAAGAAGTAGAGCCGCGGCTTCTGCACGCCCGCCCGAGCGGCGAGCCGCTCGACGGTCGACTGGAGAAGCGGGGCCTCGGCCGCGGCGAGCTCGCGGGCCCCGACCATGCCGAGGGCTGCGCGGTCGAGGTGCCAGTACACGGCCGCCGCGCCGAGCAGCGCGCAGAAGCCGAAAATCGACGCGAGCCGGTACCCACCCAGCACCCAGCCCAGGAGTCCGAGGCCGATGCACGCGCCCGCGAGGAGCAGCCAGGCCTTGAAGAGATTTCGGGCCGCGGGAAACCAGCCGCGCATGGGGCTAGGACTCGTCGCGTTCGTCGTCCGCGAGCCCGCGCGGCGGCCAGTCCGGCTCCGGCGCGTCACAGCGGCTCGTGCAGTGGAGCGACGCGATGTTCTGCAGAGGGATGAGGATGTGACCGTTCAGCTCGATGTGGGCGACTTCGTCGATCGCGCAGTAGGCGGTGAGGACGCCGTCCTGGTAGTCGCCGCCGAACAGCGCCACCTCGACCTGCTCGCCCTTGTACTTGCTGGTGTAGTCCTCCACGGGTTCAGTCTAGTTGCGCCCGTCAGCCGGCCGGGGTCGGCGGCCAGGCCGCTGCCTCGCGACGTTCGCGCTGGTCGCGCGCGATCAGCTCGTCGATCTCGCCTGCAGGGCAGAGCTCTGTCAACCGGCCGTCGACGAAGCACACCGCCGACAACCGGGCGTTCGGCTCGACCGGGCGTAGGCGCCGGCAGGCCTGCACGTCGAGGCCGAGCGCGGCTGCGTGGAGAGCGCGGATCGGCCCGCCGTGCGAGACGACGAGCACCCGGCCGCCTTCGTGCCCCCGCGCGATGAGCTCGACTGCCGCCAGCACGCGATCGGCCATGGCCTCGTAGGTCTCGCCGTCGTCCCAGCCCGGAAACCCGCCCCGCCAGCGGCGGAAGCCGTCGGGAAAGCGCTCCTCGGCCTCTTCCCGCGTGAGCCCCGACCACGAGCCGACGTCGACCTCGCGTAGCTCCACGGTCGCCTGCACGTCCAGGCCCTGCCTCTCGGCGACCGCGCCTGCCGTGTCGAGCGCACGTCGCAGGTCGCTCGACCAGACCGCATCGAGCTCAATGTGAGCGAGGCGCTCGGCGAGGGCCTGGGCCTGCTCGCGCCCGCGCGCGGTCAGCTGCCGGTCGGCGTGTCCTTGCCAGCGATGTTCCCGGTTCCAGTCGCTCTCGCCGTGGCGGGCGATGAGGATCGTCGTCACCGGCTGTACCCTAGTGCGCCTTGGAGCTCGACCTCCGCGATCGGGTCTGCGTCGTCACCGGCTCGACGGGCGGCATCGGGCTCGTCACCGCGCGCATCCTCGCCGAGGAGGGTGCGAAGGTCGCAGTCAGCGGGCGCGACCCCGAGCGCGTCGAGCAAGCCCGGGTCGAGGCCGGAGCCGCATTCGGCCTGGCCGGCGACCTTGCGCATCCTGCCGGCCCGGCTGAGCTGATCAGCGCCACGGAGCGCGCACTGGGGCCCGTCGACTGCCTCGTGAACAACGTCGGCGACGCCTACCAGGCGGACTTCGACGAGCTCTCGGACGATCAGTGGGAGGCGATCTGGCAGCTCAACGTCATGAGCTACGTGCGCGCGATCAAGGCCGTTCTGCCGTCGATGCGGGAGCGCAAGCGCGGCGTGATCGTCAACGTCTCCTCGACCTCGGGCAAGCGCCCGTCGACGTCGATGCCGAACTACTCGGTGACGAAGGCCGCCGTGTTGTCGCTGTCCAGGCTCGTGGCCGACCTCTATGCGAAGGACGGCATTCGCTCGAACGCCGTGACTCCGGGCCCGACGGCGACCAGCGCCTGGCTGGGCGAGGGAGGCCTGGCCGATCAGCAGGCGGCGCGCACGGGAAAGACCAAGGAAGAGGTCCTCGCGGCCGTCGGTGCAGGGCGTCCTCTGGGCCGCCTCGCGGAGCCGGACGAGATCGGCGCCGTGATCGTCTTTCTGTGCTCCGACCGTGCCAACTATGTGACAGGTTCTGCCTGGAGCGTGGACGGCGGAACCGTCCCGATCATCATCTAACGTGGCAAGGACCATGCCCGAGCTCGCAGGGACAGTTGCCGATGCGTTCGAGGCCCGCGTGCGCGAGCACGAAGAAGCGTGGCTCTCGCCGCTGGCCGTCCGCTCCTACGAGACGCGCGGGCGCGCGCACGAAGAGGACCCGTGCCGGCTACGGACGCCGTTCCAGCGCGACCGCGACCGGATACTGCACTCGAAGCCGTTCCGGCGCCTGAAGGGCAAGACGCAGGTCTTCATCGACCCCGCCGGCGACCACTACCGCACTCGCATGACGCACACGCTCGAGACGACGGGCATCGCGCGTGGGGTTGCGCGGGCGCTACGCCTGAACGAGGACCTCACCGAGG
>JBKPFP010000226.1:0-4056 GCA_046744435.1 Actinomycetota bacterium
AGCTCCTGGAGGTTCTCGATCCGGCCCTGGGCCTCGATCGTGCGCTCGGCCTCGAGCGCCTCCAGGTAGCCGCTGCGTTGAAGGACGCGGTCGAGCAGCTCCGGCACCGTCAGCTCGAGCGCGCCGGCCATCAGCGACTGCAGCAGGGTGCGCAGCCCTTGGACGGCGCGGAGCGGCGCCGCCCCCACCCCGGCCTCCTCGGCGTGCTCGAGCGACTCCCACAGCGAGAGGCCGTGGGCGTCGGCGTAGGTCTGGAGGCGGGCGAGGCTCGCATCGCCGATCCCGCGCCGCGGGCGGTTGGCGATCCTCAGCAGGCTGACCGCGTCGTAGGGGTTGTCGATCACCTGCAGGTAGGCGATCACGTCCTTGATCTCGGCGCGCTCGTAGAAGCGCGGGCCGCCGATCACCTGGTAGGCGACGCCCTGGCGGACGAGGACGTCCTCGAGCACGCGCGACTGGGCGTTCGTCCGGTAGAAGACGGCGACTTCGGAGCCGGAGAAGCCCTCCTCGACGAGGCGGGCGATCTCGACGGCGACGAAACGGGCCTCGGCGTGCTCGTCCTCGACCTCGAGCGCGCGCACCGGGTCGCCGTCGCCGAGCTCCGACCAGAGGTCCTTCGGCTTGCGCTCACGGTTGTGGGAGATGACCGTGTTCGCCGCGCGCAGGATGTGGTTCGTGGAGCGGTAGTTCTGCTCGAGGGCGATCGTGCGCGTTCCGGTGAAGTCGCGCTCGAACTCCATGATGTTGCGAATGTCGGCGCCACGGAAGGCGTAGATCGACTGGTCCGGATCGCCCACGGCGAAAAGGTTCGTGTGCTGGCCGGCGAGGAGCTGGAGGAGCCGGTACTGAGCGTGGTTCGTGTCCTGGTACTCGTCGACGAGCACGTAACGGAACGCCTTCTGCCAGCGCGCGAGCGCCTCGGGGAAGCGCTGGAAGACCTCGACCGTCAGGTAGAGCATGTCGTCGAAGTCGACCGCGTTCGAGGCGAGCAGGCGTCGCTGGTAGAGGTCGTACACGTCCGCGACGGTCTGGTCGTAGAAGGACGCGACGCGGTTGCGGTACTCGTCCGGGCCGATCAGCTGGTTCTTGGCCATCGAGATCTGCGCGTGGATCCCGCGCGGGACGAAGCGCTTCGGGTCCTTCTCGAGCTCCTCGAGGCAGGCTTTCGTCAGGCGGATCTGGTCAGCCTGGTCGTAGATCGTGAAGTTCGTGCGGTAGCCGAGCCTTGGCGCCTCGCGGCGCAGGATGCGCCCGCACGCGGAGTGGAAGGTGAGGATCCAGATCGAGCGCGCGAGGCCGCCGAGCATGTCCTCGAGCCGCTCGCGCATCTCGCCGGCGGCGCGGTTCGTGAACGTGATGGCGAGGATCTCGTTGGCCTTGACCCCGCAGGCGGTGACGAGGTGCGCGACTCGGTGTGTGAGCACGCGCGTCTTGCCGGAGCCCGCGCCGGCGACGACTAGGAGCGGCCCCTCGGTGGTGAGGACGGCCTCCCGCTGCGAGGGGTTCAGGTCGGCGAGGTACGCCTCTGGGGTGGTGACGGCCATCTGGTCGATGCTAGCGCCCCTGCGCCCGGGCGCAGTGCGTGCCCTGGGGCCGACCGCGAGCCACCCACCGGTTCTAGCCTATTCGTGAAAAGCGCACGCGTGGGTGACGCGACTGCGCCGAAACTGCAACAACAGCGCCGATCAGCGGCGTAGAGCCAGCGGCCGCCCGAGAAGCGCGAACGACAGCAGCACCGCCAGCCCCTCGATGACCGCCTGCAGCACAGCGCCCTGCGCGTCGCCCTCGTTGACCAAGCCCATCCCGAACGCCGAAAGCGCCACGCCCCCCGCGAAGATTCCGGCGAAGCGCCAGGGGTGCGCGCGCAGGCTGCGTAGCGGCGGCAGCTGGAAGATCGGGCCCAGGTCGTCGAACACGTCTCCCGCCGCCCGGCGGCCCGGAGCCGCGCGCGGTCGGGCCGACCGCGACAGCGCGATCGCCCCCGCTCCGAGCGCGACCGCCGCCAGAGCGCAGAGCGCGAGTACCGACGCGGGCACCCAGGGCTCGAGCGGCGGCGCGTCGCGAAACTCGATCGCGAATAGCGCGAGCGAGATCCACGTCAGCCCACCGGCGGCGAGCGCGATCGCCGCCCGCGAGCGCATCACCCGGAGCTCGCCGGCGGGCAGCGTATGCCCGGAGCGGAGCCGGAACGCCCGCAGCAACGCCAGGCAGCCGGAGACGAACGCCACCTGTGGAAAGAGCGTCGCCCCCAGAACCGAAGCGACACCCAGCGCGGCAATCTCCCCGCCGAAGAGGTCCGGCCAGCCGCCGCCGACATTGACGATCACGAACACGCCGAGATACGCCATGCCGGTCAGCGCCAGCGCTGCGAAGGCCCCGTAGGTCGCCCGCCGCGTCCACGTCGTCGCGAGATGAATCGCGACGGCCCGCGCGAGCGTGCCGCTCTTGCCCAGGTGCGCGACCGCACCCCGCTCGCCGTGCACCGAGGTGAGCTCGAGCAGGTGGTCGCGCGCCTCGGCGAGCACGCGCTTCGCCGCCCGCCCGGGCACGCCCTCCTGGGCGAGCTCCACCGCGAGCCGGCGCAGGTACTGCTCGATCACGCCACGACCGCCTGCACGGCGCCGGCGAACGCGTTCCACTCCTGGCGCTCCCGCTCGAGCTCGGTCCGCCCACGCCGCGTGAGGCGGTAGACACGGCGCTTGCGGCCGGCCGCCGTCGTCCAGCTGCTGGCGAGGAGACCGCCGGCCTCGAGCCGGTAGAGCGCCGGGTAGACCGTGCCCTCGGCGAGGTCGAACGCCCCCGAGCTCGCGTTCTTGATCGCTTCGACAATCGCGTATCCGTGGCGCGGGCCGCGCTCGAGCGTGGCCAGCAGCAGCAAGTCGAGATGTCCTCTCAATACCTCGGCACGCAAAGCATTGTCATCCTAGGCTAGACGCGCGCGTGCGTCAAGAAAGCTCCAACCGCTGTGCCAGCCAGCGCCGCGAGTCGTCCCACGCACGCTCGGTGGGGACGTGCCCGGAGTCGTACCAGCGCACGTCCTTCGGGTCGCTGCCCTCGCGCGCGAGAGTCTGGAGCGCAACCTGAGGGACGATCTCGTCGCGGCGCCCGTTCTGGAAGAGCAGCGCCGACGGCGCCGCGTGCCCGACGTAGCGCAACGGATCGCTCTTGCCGAGGACGACCTCGAGCTCGTCATGGAACTCGGGCGGCGCCTGCGCGAGGTACTCCTCGAGCGGCACCGCTCCGCCCGCGATCAGGTCGAGCGCCTTGATCCGGTGCTCGACGCCCGCGACGATCGCACCCATGCGGGCGCCGGCGCTCCACCCGACGTAGCCGATGCGGTCGTCGTCGACTTCGGGCAGCGAGCGGAGCACGTCGACCGCGCGGCGCACCTCGCGCACGGCGTCGACCTCGATGCCGACCCGCGCTCGGACTGCGTCCATGCCCGGCGGCCCAAGCGGCTTCGCGCGTCCCGGCGAGTAGGTCATGTCGAGCATGAGCGCGACCACGCCGAGCTCCGCGAGCTGGGTCGCCTCCGAGACGAGCTCGCCACGGTTTCCTCCGGCACCGTGCGCGAAGATCACGGCCGGTGCGTCCTCGACCCCGGGCGGGACGATCAGGTACGCATTGAGCGGTTTCCCGTCCAGCCCTCGATACGACACGTCCCGAACCTCCACGCCCTGGCGGCGCTCGGTGCCGCGCGTGTGCAGGTCGATCGGCTGCGACTCGTCGTACGCGAAATCCTTGGCGAGGCTCGACTCCCCGGAGCCGCCGCCGCAGCCGGCGGCAAGCGCCACCGCCCCGAGCAGGGCAGCCGCACACAGGAAAGTCTTGGGCCGCACAGCCTTGCCGATGGTAGCCGCGCGACTGCTACGGTCGCGCCGTGGGCTACGCGTTCTCGTCGATCGACGAGATGGGCCCCGGCGTCTTCCGGAAGGTCCGGCGCGAGCTGGGCATCACGGCGTTCGGGGCGAACGTGCTCGTGCTCGCGCCCGGCGTGGTCGGCCGCCCGCACTACCACGAGGAGCAGGACGAGCTCTACTTCGTGCACAGCGGCCG
>JBKPFP010000267.1:0-3275 GCA_046744435.1 Actinomycetota bacterium
GCGGGCTGATCGCCGATCTTGTAGGCGAGGGTGGTCAGCAGCCCGCTCTTCGACTGGACGGCATCGTTGCCGGTGTTGAGGAGCAGGAAGTTGCCCGTCCCGTACGTGTTCTTCGCCTCGCCGATCGAGAAGCAGGTCTGGCCGAAGAGCGCGGCCTGCTGGTCGCCGAGGTCGCCGGCGACCGGGATTCCGGCCAGCCCGTTCTTCGCCTCGCCGTAGCTCTCGCTCGAGGCCCGGATCTCCGGCAGCATCGCGCGTGGGACGCCGAGCAGGCCGAGGATCTCGTCGTCCCAGTCGAGGGTCTCGAGGTTCATCATCATCGTGCGGCTGGCGTTGGTCACGTCCGTCACGTGCACGCCGCCGTTCGGCCCGCCGGTGAGCTGCCAGATCACCCAGGTGTCGATGTTTCCGAACAGCACGTCGCCGCTCTCGGCCTGAGCGCGGACGCCGTCGACGTTGTCGAGGATCCACTTGATCTTCGGGCCGGAGAAGTACGTGGCGATCGGCAACCCCGTCTTCGTGCGGAAGCGGTCCTGGCCGCCGTCGGCAGCCAGCTCGTTGCAGATCTGGTCCGTGCGGGTGTCCTGCCAGACGATCGCGTTGTGGACCGGGCGTCCCGTCGAGCGCTCCCAGACGACCGTCGTCTCGCGCTGATTCGTGACGCCGACGGCCGAGATGTCCGTCGCCTCGACCTTGTCGAGGCCCGCACGAACGACCTCCAGTGTCCGTTGCCAGATCTCCATCGGGTCGTGCTCGACCCAGCCCGGTTTCGGATAGATCTGCTCGTGCTCCTTCTGATCGACGGAGACGACCTGCCCGCCGTGGTCGAAGACCATGAAGCGGGTGCTGGTCGTTCCCTGGTCGATCGCTGCTGCGTACTGAGCCATCCGCGGCACCTCCTCCTTTCGAATCGGCCTCTCCTAACCGTCTCCGGACCAGGTCTCGGCGGCGGTCTTGATCAGCAGGTACGTGGACGTTGCTCCGGGATCCTGGTGCCCGGCGCTCCGCTCCCCGAGGTAGCTCGCGCGTCCCTTCCTGGCGACGAGCGGAATCGTCGCCTTCATCCCCTCCTCGGCGGCCTCGGCCGACTTGCCCAGGGCCCCCGTGAAGGACGCCCCGTCGGCCAGGGCCGCCCGGAAGGAGTCCCTGGCTGGGATCAAGGCGTCGATCATCGTCTTGTCGCCGGCCTCCGCCTTGCCTCGCATCTGCACGCCGTCGACCGCCCCGTCGAGGGCGGCGGCCCAGTCCTGCGGCTCGAGCTCGCTCTTGCCCGCGGTGGCCATGCCCATCTGCAGGAAGAGCGTCCCGTACAGAGGGCCGCCGGCCCCGCCGACGGTGGAGACGAGCGTCATGCCGACGGTCTTCAGCAGGCCGCCGATGTCGTCTCCTTCCAGGCCCTCGAGCTTGCCTAGAGCGGCTTTCATCCCGCGGTCGATGTTGATGCCGTGGTCGGCATCCCCGATCGCGGAGTCGAGCTGGGTGAGGTACTCCCTGTTCTCGGCGACCGTCGAGGCAAACCGCTCGATCCAGCCTTGAACCTGAGCGTAGGGGACGGTCACCTCGACGGCCTCCACGGCACTACACGCCCCACCTCAGGCCCGGCGTGCGCACGGGCGCGTCCCAGAGCCGCGTCAGCTCTTCGTCCAGCTTGAGCAGGGTGATCGAGACACCTGCCATCTCCAGCGAGGTGATGTACGGCCCGATCAGGTTGCGCGTGATCTTGATCCCGCGTCCCTCGAGCAGCTTGTAGAGGTCGTTGTAGGCGAGGTAGAGCTCGATGGTCGGTGTTCCTCCCATGCTGTTGACGAACGCGAGCACCTCGTCGCCTTCAGCGAACGGGATGTCGTCGATCACCGGCGTCGCGAGGCTCTCGACGATCTCGCTGGCGGGCGCCAGCTTCCGCCGCTCTCGCCCCGGCTCTCCGTGGATCCCGATACCGATCTCCATCTCGTCGTCGCCGAGCTCGAAGGTCGGCTTGCCGGCGGACGGAACGATGCACGACGTGAGCGCCATGCCCATGCTGCGGCCATTCGCGTTCACCTTCCGGCAGAGCTCGGCGACCTCCTGCAGCGACTGCTTCTCCTCCGCCGCCGCGCCGCAGATCTTCTCGGCGAGGACGGTCGTCCCGACTCCGCGTCGACCGGCGGTGTACAGGCTGTCCTGGACAGCCACGTCGTCGTCGATCACGACGGCCTCCACCTCGATCCCCTCGCCGCGGGCGAGGTCGGCGGCCATCTCGAAGTTCATGACGTCGCCTGTGTAGTTCTTGACGATGTGCACCACGCCGGCGCCACCGTCGGCTGCCTTCGTCGCCTCGAGCATCTGATCCGGTGTCGGCGATGTGAACACCTCGCCCGGGCAGGCGGCATCGAGCATGCCCATACCGACGAAGCCGCCGTGCATCGGCTCGTGTCCCGAACCGCCCCCGGAGACGAGTGCCACCTTCCCCTGCACCGGAGCATCCGCTCGAACGATGTAGTTGGGCCCGAAGTTCACCCGCAAGAGGTCGGGATGCGCAGCCGCCATCCCCTCGAGCGCCTCGGTGACAACGTCCTCGGGCTTGTTGATCAGTTTCTTCATCTCGTCACCCCAGTACTCCCGTCAGATAACCCAGCACTTCGAGGTTGCCCGTGCCCGGCGCGAAGAGCGCTTGGTAGGTGAGCGCACCGAGCGATCCCCCGATGATCGGGCCCACGACCGGGACCCAGGAGTACTCCCAGTCCGAGTCGCGCTTGCCTGGGATCGGCAGCACCGCGTGGATAATCCGCGGCCCTAGGTCTCGAGCCGGATTGATCGCGTACCCGGTCGGGCCTCCGAGCGAGAGGCCGATGACAAACACGAGCAGACCGATCAGGAGCGGCACGGTGCTTTGGCCGAGAGCCGTCGCCAGCTCCGCTTGCCCGATGGCGCCCGCGCCAGACGCGACGAAGTGCCCGACGATCGCGAGCACGCCGAATAGGAGGATGAACGTGCCGATGATCTCCGTCAGCAGGTTCTGCCTGTAGTTGCGGATCGCCGGCGCCGTCGAGAAGACGGCGAGCTTCAGGCCCGGGTCCTCGGTGGGCCGCCAATGCGGCAGGTAGGCGAGGTAGACCAGGATAGCCCCGATCATCGCCCCGGCGAACTCGCCGGCTAGGTACTTGGGCACATCGTCCCACGGCGTGATGTCCGTCAGCGCGAAGCTGATCGTCACCGCCGGGTTGATGTGCGCGCCGCTGAACTGGCCGACGGCGTAGACGGCTACCGCGACGGCCATCCCCCATCCGAACGTGATC
>JBKPFP010000303.1:0-2342 GCA_046744435.1 Actinomycetota bacterium
GAACCTGACCTGGGAGGTGTGCGACGGCATCCTCAAGCACACCGGTGAGGCCGAGCCGGAGACACTCGAGGGCAGGATCGTCCGCATCGTCGACCGCGTCGCGTACATCAACCACGACATCGACGACGCCATTCGGTTCGACATCCTGCGCCCGGAGGAGCTGCCGCGCGCCGAGATCGAGCTCCTCGGCCCGCGCGGCTCGAAGCGCATCGACCGCCTCGTCCACGATCTGGTCGAGACGTCCGAGAGCGAAGGCGACATCCGCCAGAGCGAGGAGGTCGGAGCCGCGATGCTCTCACTGCGAGCGTTCATGTTCGAGCGCGTCTACCTCGGCGAGGGGACAAAGGCCGAGCACGCGCGCGCCCGGGACGCGCTCGCGCGGATCTTCGAGCATCTGTGCGAGCATCCGGAGGACCTCCGCGGCGAGGGCGAGGCGGCAGAGCTGATCACGGACTACATCGCCGGCATGACCGACCGCTACGCGCTGACGTACGCGGCGTCGCTGTAGTGGCGCGCATCAAGGACACGTCCGTCGAGGCCGTCAAGGCGGCGGCGAACATCGTCGACCTCGTCGAGGCGCGCACGCGCCTGCGCAAGGTCGGCTCGCGCTATACGGGGCTCTGTCCGTTCCACCAGGAGAAGACCCCGTCCTTCTCGGTCTCGCCCGACCGCGGCACGTACCACTGCTTCGGCTGCGGCGTGGGCGGCGACGCGATCTCGTTCGTGCGCGAGACGGAGGGGCTCGACTTCGTCGGCGCGATCGAGTGGCTGGCCGACCGGTTCCGCGTCCCGCTCGAGTACGAGGAGTCGTCGCCGGAGGCGGACGCGAAGCGCAAGCGCCGCGAGCGGCTGCACGCGCTGCTCGACCAGGCGGCGTCGTTCTATGCGCGGGCTTTGTGGGCCGAATCTGGCAAACCCGTTCAGGACTACCTCGGCTCGCGCGGCCTGAGCGAGGAGGCGTGCCGTGAGTTCCGGCTCGGGCTGTCGCCGGCCGGTGGGCTACTCGCGAAGAAGGCGCGCGAGAAGGGCTTCACGCAGCAGGAGCTGGCCGGCGCCGGGCTCGTCACGCGCCGTGGCACCGACTACTTCCAGCGCCGCCTGATGTTCCCGCTGACGGACGCGCGCGGCCGCGTCGTGGGCTTCCAGGCGCGCAAGCTGCACGAGGACGATCCGCTGCGCGGGAAGTACGTCAACTCCCCGGAGAGCGAGCTCTTCCACAAGTCGAACGTGCTCTACGGGTTCCACCTCGCCCGGCCGGCGATCTCGAAGGAGGACCGCGCGATCGTGGTCGAGGGCAACACCGACGTCATCGCCCTGCGGCAGGCGGGCCTCTTGCCGGTCGTCGCCTCGATGGGCACCGCGCTCACCGAAGGGCAGCTGAAGGAGCTGGGGCGGCTGACGCAGCGCGTATTCCTCTGCTTCGACTCGGACGCCGCGGGCGAGGAAGCGACGCTGCGGGGCATGGAGCTCGCGCTGCGGCAGGGGTTCGACGTGCGCGTCGTCGCCCTCCCGAAGGGAAAGGATCCGGCGGACGACCCTTCTGGGTTCGAGGAACGGCTTGGCTCGGCGGAGCCGTATGCCGTGCACCGTGTCCGGCTCGAGATCGAGCGCGCCCGCGACCGGCAGCACGCCTACCTGCGCGTACAGGACGTGCTGAACACGATCCCCGATTCGCCGGAGCGGCACGACGCGTGGCGGCTCGCCAACGACCGCCTCGGGCTCACGGTGCAGCTGCGCGCCGCAGGCGCGGCGACGGGCGCGGCGGGCGCGGCGGCCTCGCCCAGGATGATCGACGCGGGTGACCGGCTCGAGCGCGACGCGCTCGCCGGCTGCGTTGCCCATCCCGAGCTCGTCCGGATGTTGGCCGAGCTCACGCCGGCGCACTTCGACGACGAGCAGCACCGCCGCATGCAGGCGCACCTGGTGAACGAGAATGAGCCGGCCGACGCCGAGCTCGTCCCGCTGCTCGCCGAGCTCGACGCACGCGCTGCAGCCGAGGCGATCGACGAGGCTACGGCCAAGGAGCTGCTGCTCCGGCTGCGCGAGCGGCACCTGCGCCGCGAGCTCGCCGTGGCCGGCCCCGAGCGAACGAAAGACCTGCAGGAGGCGGTCGCGAAGATCCGTGCCGCGGTCAGCGAGCTCGCGTAGACCGCGGCTACAATTCGCGGCCGCTGAGCACCGTTCCCCGGTAGCTCAATTGGCAGAGCATCCGGCTGTTAACCGGAGGATTGTTGGTTCGAGTCCAACCCGGGGAGTTTCGACCTATCTGGCCATGCGGGAACCGCATGGTTGAGCGAGTCAGATGTGCCAACGGTGCCGGGAATGAGCATGCGGTGCTGGAC
>JBKPFP010000425.1:0-2669 GCA_046744435.1 Actinomycetota bacterium
TGCCGTATGCGCTCGCGGGTGACCCCGAACGCGCGCCCGACCTCCTCGAGGGTGCACGGCTGGGCGCCGGTGAGCCCGAAGCGGAGCTCGATCACCTTGCGTTCACGCTCCGGTAACGAGTCGAGCGCCTTCTGGATGTCCTCCCGCCGCAGCGAGAGCGAAGCCGTGTCGAACGGCGACTCGGCCTGCTCGTCCTGGACGAAGTCGCCGAGCTCCGACTCCTCTTCTTCGCCGATCGGCTTCTCCAGCGAGACGGGCAGCTGCGCCATGCGCAGGATCTCGCGCACCTCCTCGGTCGTCATCTCGAGCTCGAGCGCGATCTCGTCGGGCCGCGGCTCGCGGCCGAGGCGCTGCACGAGCTGACGCTCGATGTGCACGACCTTGTTCAGCTTCTCGACCATGTGCACGGGGATGCGGATCGTGCGAGCCTTGTCCGCGATCGCCCGGGTCACGGCCTGGCGGATCCACCACGTGGCGTAGGTCGAAAACTTGTAGCCCTTGCGGTAGTCGAACTTCTCGACAGCACGGATCAGGCCGAGCGAGCCCTCCTGGATCAGGTCGAGGAACGAGAGCCCGCGGCCCAGGTAGCTCTTCGCGATCGAGACGACCAGGCGCAGGTTCGCCTCGATCATGTGCGTCTTCGCGGCCATGTCCCCGCGCTCGATGCGCTTCGCGAGGTAGACCTCCTGGTCGGCCGTCAGCAGCGGCACCTTGCCGATCTCGCGCAGGTACAGCCGCAGCGAGTCGAGCGAGGGCTCGACCGAGAGGTCGAGCTTCGGGCCCTTCTCCTCCTCGGCGAGGGCGGGCTGCTCGTGCGGCGGGTGCTTGTGCTGCTCCCCTTCGACCAGCTCGATCGAGTGGTCGATGAGGTACGTGTAGAAGTCCTCGATCTGCTCTTTCGACAGCTCGACCTCTTCGAGGCCGGCGACGATCTCGTCGTACGTTAAGAAGCCCTTCTCTTGTCCGTCCTGTACCAGCTTGTGGAGCTCTTCGACGTCCGGGAGGGAGATGTCGACGGTGAGCATTGACCTCCTTGGAGCCGGGGGGACAAGACGAACCGACCCGAGAGAAGACGAAGAGCCGGTCGCGCCTACCCCGGCTCCACCTCGCGGCGACCGGACGTTAACAGCAATCCACAGACGTGTGAAGAACTTTTTTCAGATCGCTTCGAGGCGGCCGACGACGTCGTCACGACTGTTGCGAGTCGCCACGGGGCCGAACGGGTCCGGCCGGAGGCCCAGCCGCTCGAGGAACACGCCGAGCGCGGGACGCAAGGCACGTCCGTTTCCGTCCTCGACCTTGAGCGCGAGCGCGAGCCCGTCGGGACCCACCGCGCAGAGGAGCCCCTCGGCTCCGCCCTTCGCCGTCCAGCCGGGGTGCGACTGCATGAGAGTCGTGTCGTCTGCGCCGACGCCGCGGATCAGCTCGGGGTAGGCGCGCATCGCTTCGGCGATCGGCGCACCCGCCGGAAGCTGCTCGAGCGTCGCGAACGCGCGGGCCATCGCGTCGAGGCCGAGCGCGAAGGTGACGACCCCGCAGCCGTCGACGGCCGTCCCGATCTCGTCCGCCGGCAGCCCGGTCGCCTCGACGATCACTTCGAGCATCGCGTTCTGGCACGGATGCTCGGCCAGCCGGTAGCCCTCGCTCGGCCAGCCTTTCGCGCGGCAGAGGGCGAGCATCCCGGCATGCTTGCCGGAGCAGTTGTGCTTGAGCCGGGAGCCCTGGAAGGGGCCGCACTCGAGGTCGTCCTCGGTGGCCGGCGCGAGGGCCAGGAGCGAGCGCACGGCGTCCAGCTGGGCCTCGTCCGCGAGATGGGAGGCAGAGGCGATGGCCAGGTGCCGTTGCTCCAGGTCGTGGCGCCCACGGGCGAGCGGCACCGCCTGGAGCGGCTTCGCGGCAGAGCGCATGAACGTGACCAGCTGCGGATTGCCGACGGCCTCGACGACCTCCCCGTCCCGGACGGCGACCGCGTGCACGCGGTGGACCGACTCGACGACCTCACCCCTGCGGGCGGCTACGCTGATCGGCTCCACAGGCGAGAGAGACTACGTGCCGGAGTATCCAGAGATCGAAGCCTGGCGACGGGCCCTCGACGAGCCGGTCTCGACCTTTCCGATCGAGAAGGCCGGGCCGGCGCACATCGCGACGCTGAAGACCTTCGACCCGCCGCTCTCGGTGCTGGAGGGTCGGCGCCTCGCAGGGGCCGAGCGCCGGGCGAAGCGGCTGCTCTTCCCGACCGCGGACGGCGAGCTCGTCCTGCTCGTGCACCTGATGACGGCTGGCCGGCTGCGCTATCTGACCGCCGGCGAGCAGCGGCCGAAGTCACCCGCGTTCAGGCTCGGCTTCCAGGGCGGTGCCGAGCTTGTGCTCACGGAGGCGGGCAAGAAGAAGCGCGCCGGCGTCTGGCTCCTCACACCTGACGCGGCTGAGGCCGAGCTCGCGCACATCGGTCCCGAGGCGAACGAGCTCGACGCCGCGGACTTGGCGCGCATCCTCGCCTCCGACTCGCGCCGCCTCCACTCGCTGCTCCGCGACCAGCGGCTGATCGCGGGCATCGGGCGCGCCTGGGCGAACGAGATCCTGTGGGTCGCGCGCCTCTCCCCCTACCAGCTCTCGACCCAGGTCGACGCCGAGGAGACCGAGCGGCTCGCGACGGCGATCCGCGAGGA
>JBKPFP010000420.1:0-2469 GCA_046744435.1 Actinomycetota bacterium
GCGGGCATCGACTACCAGGCGATCCTCGAGCTGGCCGAGCAGGAGGCCGACGTCATCGTCTGGGACGGCGGCAACAACGACACGCCGTTCATCAGGCCGGACCTGCACGTCGTCGTCGTCGACCCGCACCGCGCGGGCCACGAGCTCCGCTACCACCCGGGCGAGACGAACCTGCGCATGGCGCACGTCTGCGTCGTGAACAAGGTCGACAGCGCGCCGCCGGAGGGCATCGACGCCGTGCTCGGCTCGATCCGCATGAACAACCCGGACGCCGAGGTCGTGCTCGCCAACTCTCCGTTCGTCGTCGAAGGCGACGCGGCGCAAATCGCCGGCAAGCGCGTGCTCGCGATCGAGGACGGGCCGACGCTGACGCACGGCGAGATGACCTACGGCGCCGCCGTTCTCGCCGCGAAGGCCAACGGAGCCGCGGAGCTGATCGACCCGCGCCCGTGCGCCGCCGGTTCGATCGCCGCCACCTTCGAGGAGTACCCGCACGTCGGGGCACTCCTGCCGGCCATGGGCTACGGCAAGAAGCAGCGGGAGGACCTGGCCGAGACGATCCGCTGCTGCGAGCCGGAGCTCGTGCTGATCGGAACGCCGATCGACCTCCGCAAGGTGATCGACATCGAGCCGCCCGCCCTCCGCGTCACCTACCGCCTGGAGGAGGTCGGCGAGCCGACGCTCGCGGACGTTCTCGCGCAGCACGGGCTCATCGAGCAGTCCGCGGTCGCGACATCGGGGTAGCGTGACCCTCGTCATCGCGCTCGGCGGCAACGCGCTGATCCGGGCCGGGCAACGGGGGACGGCCGCGGAGCAGCTGGAGGCCCTGCGCGAGACGTGCGCGGCGATCAGGCCGCTCGTCGTCGAGGGCGAGGTCGTGCTCACGCACGGCAACGGGCCGCAGGTCGGAAACGAGCTGCTCCGCCAGGAGCGCGCCGCCGACGAGGTGCCGCCCCTCCCGCTCTACCTCGCCGTCGCGCAGACGCAGGCCGAGATCGGAGCGCTGATCGAGGCCGAGCTGGCACCAGTCGCGGGCCGCCCCGTCGCCTGCCTGCTGACGCACGTCCACGTGGACGCCGACGATCCCGCCTTCGGCGAGCCGACGAAGCCGGTCGGCCCGTTCTACGGCGAGGAGCAGGCCCAGGCGCTGGAGCGCGAGCGCGGCTGGCGCCTCGTGCAGGACTCAGGGCGCGGGTTCCGGCGCGTCGTTCCCTCCCCCACGCCGCTCGAGATCGTCGAGCTCGAATCGATCCGCGCGCTCGTGCGCTCGGGCGCGATCGCGGTCGCCTGCGGCGGCGGCGGGATCCCGGTCGTCAGCCGGAACGGGAAGCTGAAGGGCGTCGACGCCGTGATCGACAAGGACCGCGCGTCTGCGCTCCTGGCTCGCCGGCTCGGCGCCGAGCGGCTCGTGATCCTGACCGAGGTGCCGGCCGTCTTCCGCGACTTCGGCACACCACGGCAGGAGGAGCTTCGCGAACTATCGGCGACCGACGCGGAGGCTCTGCTCCCGGAGCTGGCCGCAGGCTCGATGCGGCCGAAGGTCGAGGCGGCGATCGAGCTTGCCCGCGCAGGCGGAGAGACGCTCATCACCTCGACCGACGCGCTCGCGGGCGCCCTCGAAGGCCGCGCGGGCACACGCGTTCGTCCTTGAACTGACACGCACAACCGCGTTACGCACGTTCGCATAACGCATGGTTGCGTAAGATGTCGGGAGGTGGCGGACCGCCCTGCCAACCCCTTCCACTTCGGCGCGCTCGCTCTCGACGAGGCGTTCACCGACCGCGAGGCGGAGATCCGCGAGCTCAGCGCCGACATCCGCAACGGCCAGGACGTCGTCGTCTTCGCTCCACGCCGCTACGGCAAGTCGTCGCTCGTCTGGCGGGTGACGAAGCTCGTCCGCGCGAGGAAGGTGCTCGTCGCGCACGTCGACCTGATGAAGACGCCGACGAAGGAGAAGCTGGCCGAGAAGCTCGCCGACTCGATCTACGACGACGTCGCCTCGGTCCTCATCCGCGCCCGTGAGCGTCTCCGCGTCTTCGCCGGCCTCCGGATCCAGCCGGTCATCGTCGTCAATCCCCGGGACGACTCGGTCAGCTTCACGTTCGCCGCCGGCCACGCCGTCGAGGACGTCGACGCGACTCTCGAGCGCCTGCTCGAGCTGCCGGCGCAGCTCGCGGCCGAGCGGAACCGCCGCGTCGCCCTCGTCTTCGACGAGTTCCAGGAGGTCGTCGACATCGACCCCGAGCTGCCCAAGCTGATGCGCTCCGTCTTCCAGGAGCAGCCCGGCGTCGGCCACGTCTACCTCGGCAGCAAGCGGCACATGATGGAGCGGATCTTCAACGACGAGAACGAGCCCTTCTGGCGCAGCGCGAAGCAGCTGGAGCTCGACGTGATCGCGCCCTCCGACTTCGAGCCGTACATCGCAGAGCGCTTCGAGGCGACGGGCCGGAGGATCGCGACCGAGGCGAC
>JBKPFP010000218.1:0-6975 GCA_046744435.1 Actinomycetota bacterium
CCATTGCAACACGTGTTCGTTGGGATCCCTTTCGCGAGAGCACCGCACTCCAGAACGACGCGGCTCCACCGCTTCGAGCGGCGCTCCGGATCGTTCAGCCGGACGATTGGCTTGCCGCAGGGCGTTTCGAAGGCTGTCCGAAAGGGCCGCCTTCTTCTTTACAGGGTCTGACCCCGTTAGTGCGCGCTCGCGTAGCCCGGTTCGGTGAGCAGCGGAAAGACCGCCGCCTTCGTCTTTACAGGGTCTGACCCCGTTAGTGCGCGCTCTCGTAGCCCGCTTCGGCGAGCAGCGTGCGCAGGCGCATGAGCCCGGTGAACATGCGGCTCTTGATCGTCCCGAGCGGCTGACCGAGCCGCTCCGCGAGCTCCGACTGCGTGTAGCCGCCGTAGTAGGCGAGCTCGATCGCCTCCCGCTGCTCTTCGGGCAGCTTCCGCAGCGCGTCCTGGACGATCGCGCGCCTCGACAGCCGCTCGGCGTCCTCGTCCGCACCGGGCCCGGTCTCGGGAGGCGCGGCCTCGGCCGGCTCCACGCGCCGGCGCTCCTCACGCCGCACGAGGTCGACGGCGCGGCGGTGGACGAAGGTGAGCATCCATGTGCTCGCCTTGGCCCGCCGCGGATCGAATTTCCCGGCCGAGCGCCAGACCTGCAGGAACGCTTCCTGGACTGCGTCCTCGGCGAGCGCCTCGTCGCGGAGCACGCGCAGCGCGAGCCCGTAGGCGACCCGCCCGTAGCGGTCGTAGAGCGCGGCCAGCGCGTCCTCGTCCGAGCGTGCCGCGGCCTCCAGGAGCGCTTCGTCGGGAAGCTCAGCCAGCGGGCTCCTCACGGCTCCACCCTCGTCCGGGCGTGACCGTCCCGCGCGTATCGCGAGTCTCGGCCACGGCGCTTCGGCGACTGCCTGCTCTCCGCTCACGCAAACCTAGGCCGGCCTCGCGGCGAACAGCGGCATGCTCGTCGGTTGATCGGATCCTCCCTCGCCCTCGAGCGTGACGGCGACGACTGCGTTCTGCGGCACGGACCGCGTCAGGACTTCGACGTCGCAGTCGTCGGCCCCCCGAAAGAGGCCCGCCGGGCGAGGCTGGTCGACAATGACCCAGGCTTCGTACGTCTTCCCCTCCGGCGCGCGCTCGAGATCGCACATGACGAGCGCGGCGCGGCCGTCCGCCGCGAGCAGGAGGGCGCCACGGCCGCCGCTGAGCGGCCTGCGCTCCGCATCCGAGGCGAGGAGCTCGATCGCCCTCGCCTCGGCGCGCCGTGCGTCACGCTCTCGGTCGAGGTCGTTGGAGAGCGAGACGGCCCACAGCCCGACGGCCACCGCCGTCACGGCTGCAACCGCCGCGGCTGCCGCAGCCGCCGGCAGGAGCCACCTGCGCTTCGGAAACTGGATGACCGTTGCGCCGCCGTTCTCTCGCGCAGCATCGAGAATGCGCTCGCGCAGCTCCAGAGGCGGCGCGGGTCCCTCGACGGCGTAGGCAAGGGCGGTCGCCGCCTCCTCCAGGTCGGCGAGCTGGGCGCGGCACTGCTCGCACTCGGCGAGGTGCCGCTCGAACTCCTCGCGTTCGCGCGGTTCGAGCGCGTCGAGCGCGTAGGGCGCTATCAGGTCGTGGAGCTCCTCGTTCATCTGGGCGTCAGGTGATTCGCGTCAAGCCGGCCGGCGGTTCGGGCGACCGGGCCTCCCCGGCCGCCCGAATCGTGCCAGAGGCCCGGGACGGTCAGAACGGGTAAGGGGTCATGCCCCAAGCAGCGGTGCCGTACCAGACGCCGAACGCGAGGCTCGCCGCGCCGAGGGCGGGGGCGATCGCGTTGAACGCACCCCGCACCGGGCGGCAGACGAGAGTCAGGCCGAAGCTGGTCGAGACGATCGTCATCGACACCGCCGTGAAGGCGGCGAGCAGTCCGAGGGAGGCGACCGCGAGGGCTGTCGACTCGATCGAGGCGACCAGCAGTACGCCCACGCCCGCACTGCCGCCCATGCCGTGCACGAGCCCGATGCCGAAGGCGCCGAGCGGCGAGCGCTGCCGGTGCGCGTGGCCGTGCCCCGGCTCGCGCGCGTGCGAGTGCAGATGGGCGTGGCTGACGCCGTCGTGGGCGTGTTCGTGGACGTGCAGCTCCCCTCGGCGCCAGCGCAGCAGGAGCCGGACTGCGAGATAGGCGATCACGAATGCGATCACCGTCTCCGCGCTCTGCCGGACGCGCTCGGGCAGGTACTGGTCGAGGAGCAGGATCGGCAGGCCGAAGGCGAAGAGCGTCACCGCGTGTCCGAGGCCCCAGGCGAGGCCGAGCTCGCCGGACCTGCGCGCGGCGCGCTCTCGGTTGCCGGCGATGAGGGCCGTCACGGCCGCGAGGTGGTCGGGATCGCTCGCGTGCCGCAGCCCGAGGAGGGCGGCGACGAGGAGCACGATCCACACCGAGGCTCCGTCCAAGAAGTTGGCGATCCAGTCATCGAGGCCGAACACTGATAACTCCCTTCTAGTTGATGGTGGGCAACGAGCGCAGCGTCATGGCGACGCCGAGCGTGAGGACGACGAGCGCGCTCACCGCCGGGAGCGCGCGCACGACCGGACCGTCGAAGCTGACCCGGCTGAACACCCGCTTGGCGGTGACCGCGAGGAGGCCGATGCCGCTGATGACCGACGCGAGGCCGAGTGAGAAGGCGACGATCAGCAGCAGCCCGAAGGCGATGCGATGCAGCGAGATCGCAGCGAGGAGGACGACGAGCGCGGTCGGGCAGGGCAGGAGGCCGCCGGAGACTCCGACGGCGACCAGCCCGCGGAGCCCGCTGCCCGGCTCCGGGACGTGGTCGTGGTCGTGATGGTGGTGATGGCCGTCGCCGTGGTGGTGATGGTGGTGATGGCGGTGCGCGCGGGGGCGGACCCACTCGCGGACGCGCAGCCGGAGTACGGTCACCCCGACGGCGACCACGAGCAGCGCCGAGACGAGGTTGAGCCACGGGTAGAGCTGCTCCGGGACGAACAGCTCGGAGAGCCCGAGCGTCACGATCCCGAGCGCGAAGACGCCGGCCGTGTGCGTAACGGTGACGATCAGCCCGAGCAGGAGCGCGTGGCGCGGGGTGCCCCGCGAGCCGACCAGGTAGGCGGCGATGATCGCCTTGCCGTGGCCGGGCGTCAGGGCGTGCGCCGCGCCCCAGAAGGCGGCGACGACGATCGCGAGCAGCACGAAGCCGAGGCCGAGCTGCTCGTGGTCGATCAGGCCCTCGAAGCCGCCGGACCTCTGTGTCGGGGCGTGCCCGTCGCCGATCGCCGGCGGCACGCCCGGCCCCGAGCCCGGCTGCACCGACGCGGTCGCCGTGCGCACGTCGAGCGGATCGGAGAGCAGATCTTGCGGGTAGGCCCGCAGCTCGTCGCTGACGCTCTTGGCCGGCACGCTCGCCGACTCGATCTGCGCACCGCGCTCCGCGCGGACGACGACCTCGCGCCAGCCGATCCGGGACGCGAAGCTCGTGTCGCGGAACTCGACCGAGCGGCCGCCGGGGCCGGCGTCGTAGACAGCCTCGAACCGCACCGTCTCCAGTCCGCCGGCGCCGGGCCGCAGCTGAGTCGTCGAGTCGAGGAGGCGCAGCCGGACCGGCCGGCCGTCTACGGTGAGCCGCAGCTGGCCGGCGAGGTCACGGGCGAAGCCGGGGCTGCGGACGCGGTCTCCCTCCTGGAAGGTCGGGATCTCCGCCAGGTCGAGGACCTGCTCGACGTAGAGGCGTTCGCCCGAAGCCTCGATTGCGCTGAAGCGGTTGACGGTGAAGTTCCCGAGCGGATGGGCGGCCGCTGCAGCAGGCGCGAGGAGCGTGGCGAGGATCGCCAGGGGAGTCGCGATCCACTTCACGCGGCAAGCCTCCGCGCAGCGGGCGTCCAGATCAGCGAGAAGTGCGGATTCGTGGCCAGAGCACGCCGAAACCAGGTCTGTGCGGCTGCGTGCCGGCCGAGGCAGCGCTCGATCATCCCGCGCTGGAAGAACTTCGAGGCGTCGACGGTGCCGAGGCGAAGCGCGCGCTTGGAGTACCCGAGCGCCTCGCCGCAGCGCCCGTTCCGCGCGAGCGCCCACGCGAGGACGCCGTCGGCCTCGATGCTCGGCCGCTCGGCATGCGCCCGGCGCGCGATCGCGAGCGACTCGCGCAGCTTCAGGCCGTGGTCGACGTTGAAGAGCGCCGTCTCGAGGTCGGTGCGCACGCCGTTCGCCTGCAGGAGCCGTTCGATGGCGCCGATCAGCGCGTACTGACCGCGAGCCTCTAAGCGGCGGCCTGCGGCGCGGTAGAGGTCGCCGAGGGTCGCCACGAACTGCGGCAGCGGGACCGTCTCCGCTGCGCGCCGCGCGAGGGCAATGGCGCGCGCGCCGCGCCCCCGCGCTGCTTCGGCTTGCGCAAGCGCCTCGAGCGCGTACGGGTAGCCGGGAAGCGCGCGGAGGGCGGCGCGGTACTGGCCGGCCGCGGCGTCGATGCGGCCGGTCGAGAAGTAGAGCTTGCCGAGCTGGGTGCGCGTCCACGCGGTCGGCTCGGGCTGGCCGCCGGTCGCGTCGAGCGCCAGCAGCATCGCCTGCTCGGCGCCGCGCGTGCGGCCCAGGAGCTCGCGCGCGTACGAGATGCGCGCGTAGGCGGCGAGGCTCGGCTTGAGCGCCGCCATGCGGTCGAACGCGCGGAAGGCCAGCTCGTAGCGGCCGAGCTCGACGAGCGCGTCGCCGACGACGCCGTGATGGCGGGCTGTGAAGGGCGCCAGGCGCAGGGCCTTGCGGCCGAGGGCGAGCGCGGCGCGAAAGTCATGGCGGGCCAGGGCGAGCGAGCCGAGCGCGCTCAGGGTGTCCGGATCGTCGGGCTGAAGCCGGAGCGAGCGCCGTAGCGCCTCGCCCGAGCGCGAGTAGAAGACCGGGTTGCCGGTCTCACGCGCGCGCTGCTGGTACGCGAGGCCGAGCAGGGTGTAGGAGCGTGCGTCGCGTGGCGCGCCTCGGAGCTTGGCCTGCAGCGAGCGCACGAGGCCGGCCGTGTCGCTTGCGGCGAAGCCGCTCTCGAGCCGCCCCGCGGCCGCGGCAGGAGCGACCGCCGGGGCGGCGGCGGGCTCCGCGGAGTCGCGGAGCGCGCCGCCGGCGAGGGTGACGGTGGCGGCGAGTGCCGCCACCGTCCCTGCGAGTGCGAGTCGCTTCATCACCTGAGGCACCGCTTGCGGTGTCGACTCCAGGGCGGGCGGGCTCGCCCGCACGCCCGTCTGAAATGACCGGTCGACACGATTGACGTCAGCGCGGACATCTACGGGTTCTGGTGCTGCCTGTCGCGGCCGTTATGTGGCGTCCCGATGAACGGGAAGCTCGCGCTATTCGCCACGTCGTCGGCGTTGACGCCGTCGCCGACGCGGGCCCCGATGTAGTTGGAGCCGCCGACCACGCGGACCGCGATGTCGGTCACGTCGTCCTTCGGTCGGCGCCCGTTCGGCCAGCCGGCCGGGTCGGGCGTGTCGGCGAGCACGGTCATCCGCCTCTGCGCCGCGAGCGGCGTTGGCGGGACGGCCAGGTTGAGCCGCAGGAGCTCGGACAGCCTGCGGTCACCCGGCTGGTACTTGAGCAGCAGGTCGACGAGGTCCTGGCGGTTGTTCTTCGCGGCCGGCACGCCGAAGACCAGCTCGAGGGCGAGCGCGAGCCGCGGGTTGAGGTAGTAGTCGGCGAACCGCTGCTCCTGGTCGGGCTTGAGCGCGTTCCAGCGGTCCTTGTCCTCGGTGCCGATGATCGTCTCGTTGATCAGCGGGTTGGCGAGGCGCTGGACCTGCGTCAGGCCGTTGTAACCACGCGGAGCGCGGCCACGGACCTTGGCGCTCGGGCGGCTCGTGTTCGCGTAGCCGCCGATCACCGAGGAGCCCTCGGAGATCATCATCCGCGGCACCTCGAGCGCGATCGTGTGCACGTTGAAGCCCGAGAGCATGTCGACGCCGAACGGGTTGACGTTGTCGTTCGCGTCCTCGGCCTGGCTCAGCACCGGCACTGGGCGCCGGAAGTTGAACGTGTCGAAGACGCCGCCGAGGTCGATGTAGAACGGGTCCTGCCGCTGGCCGGCAAAGACCCGCATGCCGCTCGAGCCGAGGTTGTAGACGCCCTGCTGGGCGAGACTCGCATAGTCCGGCATCGTGCGCGGGCCGACGTTGGAGGGCACTGCGATCAGGCCACGGGCGATCCGCGTGCGGAGGCCGTTGCGGACCATCGTCACGTCGTAGCGCTGCCTGAGGCCGATGCCCTCCGAGCCGGGCCCGTCGAGCGCCGTGATCGGTGGGAAGGGCCCCGCTCCTCCGAGGTAGGAGAGGAAGAGGTCAGCGTCCTGCACGGTGCCGCGGATCTCGTTGCGGAAGTTGAACTCGAAGCGGACGTCGTCGGCCACGCCGTTCCGGTTGTTGTCGACGTTGAACGCGTAGGTGACACCCGGGTCGAAGTTGAAGTAGTTCGGGCCCGAGCTGGGCTCCTCGCTCATGACGTCCATGAGCAGGACGACCTTGTCCGAGTTGCCCGGCTCGTAGCTCCGGAACATGAAGAAGTCGGTGATGTCCGCGGGCGCGTCGAGCGAGATGAGCGGCGCCTCGCGGTGGCTCGCGGCCTGGGCCGCCTCGGGGCCGGTGCGGGTCGCCACGAGGGCGAGCGCAAGGGCTCCGATCGCGATCCCGAGGGCTAGCACGAGCCTCTTTCTGTCAGTCGCGGCCGTCTGCATGGCCGTGGTTCTCCTCCCTGACCCCGTTACCTGTCGTGATTCGCGTCGCCCCCGGGTCCGGTTCGGAGGCGGGACACGTCCGGTGCCTGGCACCGGACGTGTCCGCGCGAGACGTGCTACTTGCCGCCCTTTTCGTTGGCGAAGCCCTCTCCGGGATCCGCCTCGTACGGGAAGACGGGCAGCCTGGGCCTGTCCGGGAAGTCCACGCCGTCCCCGAGCGGGACCTCCTTGCCGACGAGTGCCCCGGCGACGGCGCGCTCGGCGATGTCGATCACGTCGTCACCGAGCCG
>JBKPFP010000341.1:0-3134 GCA_046744435.1 Actinomycetota bacterium
GAGCAGGCCGACGAGCCGCGCGATCTCCTCGAAGCTGAGGATCTCCTCGCGGCCGAGCCATTCGAGCCCCTCCGCGGGCATGCAGTAGCGGCAGCGGAAATTGCACTTGTCGGTGACCGAGACACGCACGCTGCCGATCTCGCGGCCCCAGGAATCGACAAGAGGCTCCACGGGCTCAAGCCTAGCGGGGTTTCGGGAAGGGCCGAGCGAAGATTCGGCGGCGGTGCGCCTTCTACGGCGATTTGGCGGCGGCGACCGCGATAGCGTCGGCGAAGCGGTCGACCGCCCCGTCCGCATAGCCCAGGAACAGTCCGGGCTCGGTCACCTCGACCTCGAGCACGACCGGCCCCGGCAGAACGTCCACGCGGGCATAAAGGAGCTCGTCGCGCGGAAAGGGCACTGCCGCCAGCGCGCGCTCGCCGAGCTCGAGCTCCTCGCTGGTGGCCTGGGCCGGGCTCATCGTCTCCTCGACGTACAGCCCCTCCGCCGGCCCGCCCCCGTGGGTCAGGAGCGGCTCCTTGTGGACCGAGTGCGACAGGGCCCCTCCCGCGTAAATGAGCGACGTCTCGCCGTGCCGGTCGACATCTTCGAGGTACGGCTGCACGAGCGCGGTCCTCCCGGCTGCCTGCAGGTCGGAGACATGCGCCGCAGCGCGCGGGTCGCCCGCTTCGTAGCGCGCGGCCCCGATCGATCCGACGCCGACGGACGGCTTGACCACGAACGGATAGTCGGGCACCTCGAAGGGCGTGCCGGGCTCGAAGAACGCGCTCGGGACGGCGTCGTCCCCGAGCTCCGTCAAGTAGCGCTTGTCCGTGTTCCAGCGCAGCACCTCCGGCGCGTTGAGCACGCGCGGAAGCGAGTCGGCCCACGCGAGAAACTTCTCGCGGCGGTCGGGGTAGTCCCAGGTCGAGCGGACGACGACCAGATCGAACGCGCTCCAGTCGACGCTCGCGTCGTCCCAGATGGCCGGGACAGCCTCGACCCCGCGCGCCGCGAGCGCGCCGATGAGCGCCGGCGCATCCTCGTCGCCGTTCGGAACGTCCCCGCAGGTCGCGAGCCCGACCCTCAGAACAGCCACTTGCCGTCTTGCTGCACGATCTCGCCGTCGAGCTCGATGCGGCCGCCGCGGCGCAGGTCCTTGACCATGTCCCAGTGCGTCGCGCTCTTGTTCTTGCCGCCGGCGAACGGGATGCCTGCGCCGATCGCGAGGTGAATCGTCCCGTCCATCTTCTCGTCGAAGAGCGTGTTCTTCATGTGTCGCTGGATGCCGGGGTTGCAGCCGATCCCGAACTCGCCGAGCACCCTCGCGCCCTCGTCGCGGTCGAGCGCCGCGAACAGCGCCTGCTCGTTCGAGGTCGCCGAAGCCTCGACGACGAGCCCGCCCTCGTAGCGCATCTGCACGCCTTCGACCACGTCGGGCTCCCTGACCGCCGGATACTCGGAGAACGAGACGATTCCCTGGGTCGAGTCCTCGACCGGGCAGTAGAAGACCTCGCCGCCGGGCATGTTCACGTGGCCGTCGTCGATTGCGCCGTCGCGCCCGGCGATCGAGAAGCGCAGGTCGGTGCCGTCGCCGACGATCCGCACCTCCTCGGCCGCGTCGAAGCGGTCGGCCACGCGCTGCATCTCGCGGCCGAGCGCGTCCCAGTCGAGCAGGACCGTCCCGTACAGGAAGTCCTCGAAGGCGCGCAGGCTCATGCCGGCGTCCTGCGCGAGCGCGGGGGTCGGGTAACGGCACGTCACCCAGGGGATGTCGACGGCGAGCCGGCGCGCGGTGAGCGGCCGACCGGCGTTGGCGAGCGCGGTCCTTCGCTCGACCTCGAGCTCGGCGCCCTCGCGGGTGTTCTCCGGTGCGCCGATGCGCATCCACGCGTCGATCCCGTCCTCGAGCATGGCCCGGAGCGGCGCTCGCTTGGCGATCGTGTCGACCGGCGCCTCCTCCGCCCAGACGTACTCGAGCGGCCAGAGGTCCTCCGAGCCGTAGCTGATCTGCACGAACGGATAGGCCCCGCGGCGGCCGAGGAGCCTGACGACCTCCTCGACGAGCGGGCGTGCAGCCGGGTTCGTGAGCACGACCACCTGCCAGCCCGGCTGCGGGTCGATCGAGCGCTCGACGAGCAGGCGTGCGTACTCCTCGATCCGCGGATCAGCCACGGTCGCCGCCAAGATGTGCTATAAACGGACTTAGATTTCTTCTAGGCAAAGACTCAAGGAACGGAGGACGCAAGCAGATGGCAAAGACGATCGGTATCGACCTGGGCACGACCAACTCGTGCATGGCCGTGCTCGAGGGCGGTGAGCCTACCGTCATCCCGAACGCCGAGGGCGGGCGCACGACTCCGTCCGTCGTTGCGTTCACGAAGGACGGCCAGCGGCTCGTCGGCCCGCCCGCGAAGCGCCAGCAGGTGACGAACCCGCAGAACACGATCTTCTCGATCAAGCGCTTCATGGGCCGCAAGTTCGGCGAGGTCTCGGAAGAGATGAAGATCGTCCCCTACGAGGTCATTCAGGGCGAGAACGGCGACGTGCGTGTCAAGGCCGAGGGCAAGGAGTACGCGCCGCCGGAGATCTCGGCGATGATCCTGCAGAAGCTGAAGACGGACGCCGAGGCGTATCTCGGCGAGCCGGTCACCGACGCGGTCGTCACCGTCCCGGCCTACTTCAACAACGCCCAGCGCGAGGCGACGAAAGACGCCGGCAAGATCGCCGGCCTCAACGTCAAGCGCATCATCAACGAGCCGACCGCCGCGTCGCTGGCATACGGGCTCGAGAAGGAGAACGACCAGACGATCCTCGTCTGGGACCTCGGCGGCGGCACCTTCGACGTCTCGATCCTCGAGCTCGCCGAGGGCGTCTACGAGGTGAAGGCGACGAACGGCGACAACCACCTCGGCGGCGACAACTTCGACAAGGCGATCGTCGACTGGATGGTCGCCGAGTTCAAGAAGGACCAGGGCATCGACCTGTCGGCCGACAAGATGGCGCTCCAGCGCCTCTACGAGGCCGCCGAGAAGGCCAAGATCGAGCTCTCCTCGACGATGACGACGCAGATCAACCTGCCGTTCGTCACGGCCACGCAGGAGGGCCCGAAGCACCTCGACCTGCAGCTCACGCGCGCGAAGCTGAACGAGCTG
>JBKPFP010000469.1:0-1517 GCA_046744435.1 Actinomycetota bacterium
AGAGGTGATCGTGATGCCGCGCTCCTGCTCCTGCGCCATCCAGTCCATCGTCGCGGCGCCCTCGTGGACCTCGCCCATCTTGTGGGTGCGACCCGTGTAGTAGAGGATCCGCTCGGTCGTCGTGGTCTTGCCCGCGTCGATGTGGGCCATGATGCCGATGTTGCGGACGCGTTCGAGTGCGACGCTGCTCTTGGTGTCGACGGCCATCCCGCTCACCATCTGTAGTGCGCGAAGGCCTTGTTTGCCTGCGCCATGCGGTAGAGGTCGTCCTTGCGCTTGAAGGCGCCGCCCTGCTGCTCGAGGGCGTCGAGGATCTCGCCGGCGAGCTTCTCGTCCATGTGCTTCTCGCGGCGCTCGCGCGCGAACTGGACGAGCCAGCGGACGGCGAGCGTGCGCGCGCGGCGCTGCGGAACCTCGACGGGCACCTGGTAGTTGGCGCCGCCGACGCGGCGTCCGCGGACCTCGAGCACGGGCGTCACCGACTTCACGGCCTGCTCGAGGACCTCGACGGGCGGCTTGCCCGTCTTCGAGCCGACGCGGTCGAGCGCGTCGTAGACGATTCGCTCCGCGGTCGAGCGCTTCCCGCGCGTCATCACCTTGTTGATCACCTGCGTGACGAGCTGCGAGCTGTAGACCGAGTCGGGGCCGACCTCGCGAACCTGGATCTCTGCACGGCGAGGCATTAGCGATCACCTTCCGTGTGGCTCGTGCTCTCCGGCAGCGAAAAGCAAGCCAGGCAAGGACGCAGGGAGCGTTCGTAGCCGGAGGCTACGGGCGCGACTGAGGACGCCGCATGGCGCCGCTTTGCAGCCCGCCGGAGGGCGCGAGACATGCGGAAGGGGGTCGCCATCAAGACTTCTTGGCTCCGTACTTCGAGCGGCCCTGCTTACGGTCGCTGACGCCCGCGGCGTCGAGCGCGGCGCGGATCACCTTGTAGCGAACGCCCGGGAGATCCCGGACGCGGCCGCCGCGGATGAGCACGACGGAGTGCTCCTGGAGGTTGTGCCCCTCGCCCGGGATGTAGGTCGTGACCTCGAACCCGTTCGTCAGACGGACGCGCGCGACCTTGCGCAGCGCCGAGTTCGGCTTCTTGGGCGTGTGCGTGAAGACGCGCGTGCAGACCCCCCGCTTCTGCGGGGCGCCGGCGAGGGCGGGCCTCTTCGTCTTGCCCTTGGGCGCGCGGCGGCCCTTTCTGACGAGTTGGTTTACGGTGGGCATACAGCTCCAGAGGTTTGTGGTCCGACACAAGAAAGGTCGGCAGGCGGGCGCCTGCCAACCGGACGGACAATGGTACCCGAGGTCCTGGGGCTGCGCAAACGCTTTTCCCGAGCGGGATTCCGTCCATTTTGGACTGGCCGATCGGCGCAAACGCAACTACAGTGAGCAGGCAGGCCCGGCCGCCCCGGGGCTCTGCGTAACCGGGGAAGAGCCAAGGAGAAAGAGACCAGGATGAACAGGGGAAGGTCGTGACGATCGCGCTTGCCGCAGTCGCGGCGGCACTCGGCACGCTCGTCGTC
>JBKPFP010000066.1:0-3886 GCA_046744435.1 Actinomycetota bacterium
GACCTGGACGCCGTGGGCGTCGCGGTCCAGGCCTGGCTCGCCGAGTTGACGTAGACGCGCCGATACAATTGCCCGCCCCCGCAGGGATTCCCGAGTGGCCAAAGGGGGCGGGCTGTAAACCCGCTGGCTCAGCCTTCGGAGGTTCGAATCCTCCTCCCTGCATCGTCGTGGGGGAACCGATGGTTCCTCCACGAACCCCCACCTTCGAGCTCGCGTTCCCATCATCCGCTTCTGGCCTCTCGCCGGGCGAAGCCCGGCTCCGGCCCTCGAGCAGGGCTACACTCCAGCGTCTCGCCCTCTTAGCTCAGTCGGTAGAGCACCTCCATGGTAAGGAGGGGGTCGACGGTTCGAGTCCGTCAGAGGGCTTGCACAAACGCCCTGCAAATTGGCATTTTGTGTTGCCCGGGCACGCGCGGGCACGCAGCGACGTCTCGCGATGAAGCGCAGGCTGTGGTCGACGTCTCGATCGCGACCACTGACTCGGAAAGTTCCTGCAAAGCGGCATTCTGCGTTGCCCACGCTGACTGCGACGTGACCACCTCGTTCGCTAGAGAGGGAGTCATTGGGATTGCAGCGTCGCCGCGTTTTCCAGGTTAGCCAGCCGGGCACGCCGGAGGTCGCGGGTTCGAGTGCCGCTTTCCTGGGATCTAGCCACAGTGCTCTTGTCGAAGTCTGCGGCGCGGAGGAGACTTCCCTCGTGGACGCGCCGGAGGTCCGGTATGCGAAAAGCGGCGACGTGAACATCGCCTACGGCGCCGTCGGCGACGGTCCTTTCGACCTCGTATTCATCGTCGGCGCCGTCTTTACGACGCTCGAGCACGCTTGGGAGGGGCCGCCCGCCGAGTTCTTCAGCCGGCTTGCCTCGTTCTGCCGGTTGATCATCTTCGACAAACGCGGTACGGGACTGTCCGATCGCGTCGTCGGCGCACCCGATCTGGAGAGCCGGATGGACGACGTCCGCGCCGTCATGGATGCGGAGGGATCGAAGCGGGCCGCGATCATGGGAGTGTCGGAGGGGGGTCCGATGACGCTGCTCTTCGCGGCGACCTATCCAGAACGGATCGCCGCAGCGATCCTCTTCGGCACGCAGCCGAACTTCGTGCCGCAAACGGAGCAGGCGCGGGACGAGCGGCTTCGCGCAATCGCAGAGCGCGAACGGCGGTGGGGCTCGGACGACTATCTGGACGGGCTGCTGGAAGCATTCGCACCGAGCCTGGCCCGCGACGCGGAACTCCGTCGCTGGTGGCGGCGGTACGCACGGACGAGCGCGAGTCCCCGCGCCGCAGCGGATCTACAGCGGATGAACGCCGAAATCGACGCGAGCCACGTCCTCTCCGCGATCCGCTCCCCGACGCTCGTGCTCCACCGGCGAGGCGACCGCGACTTCGACATTGCCGACGGGCGGGCGATGGCCGATGCGATCCCCGGAACGGAGTTTGTCGAGCTCGAGGGGGAAGACCACGCCTGGTTCGTCGATCCAGAGCAGATCGCACGGGAGGTCTCGCGCTTTCTCAGCGGCATCTGGGAGCGCGGTGAATGGGATCTGGTGGATATGGATCGAGTGCTCGCGACGGTGCTTTTCACCGACATCGTCGGCTCGACCGAACGAGCGGTCGAGCTCGGCGACAGGCAGTGGCGGGAAATCCTCCAGCGCCACCACGCACTGATCCGCCGGCACCTCGTTCGCTTCCGTGGGAGCGAGATGGACACGGCCGGGGACGGCTTCTTCGCCTCCTTCGACGGGCCTGTGCGGGCGATCCGCTGTGCGTGCGCCATCAGGGACTCGTTGCGAGAGCTCGGTTTGGAGGTGCGGATCGGCCTCCACACGGGCGAGTGCGAAGTGCTGGACGGGAAGGTCAGTGGGATCGCGGTTCATGTCGGTTCACGGATCGCCGCGGAGGCCGCTGCGGGCGAGGTGCTGGTCTCGAGCACCGTGAAGGACATCGTCGCCGGCTCGGGCATCGCCTTCCGCGAGCGCGGAACGGCAAAGTTGAAGGGCGTCCCGAGCGAGTGGCGGCTATTCGAGGTCGAGCACAGCTACTAGCTCTCCGCGAATCCGCTCGTCCGCACACGCGCCAGCACGCCACCGGGTTCAGCTTGGCCGCGCTCGTTCACACTCGCCCAAACACACGCCACGGGTTATCCGAGGTAATGGTGCGGAGTGTCTCCTCGTCGACACCCGCTGCACGGAGGAGCGGTAGGAAGACTTCGATCACATACGTATAGGGCTGCGGATCGCCGCCTCCGGGGAGCGCGGGGTCATAGCCGATGAGGTCCTGGCTGAGCAGCAAGCGATCCGTCAGACCGGCTTTCAGAGCATCCAACACGAGTTGGACGAATCGGTCGTCGCTGCCCTGAGGACGCCATCGTCGACCGATCCCGTCGTACTCGATCGCCGCACCGCGACGAGCAACCTCGAGGTGAAGCGCAACGTCCGGCTCGCGCTGCGAGTGGATCCAGACGAATCGGTCGACAACGAAACCGGCAGCCTCGAGGACGGCGATCTGCTCCAGCGCCACGCGCCCGGAAATCGTATGGCTGCCGATCGCCGCGCCTGCCTGCTGAGCCGCCCCAGCGGCCGCCCGGAGCACCTTCGACTCGGTGGGGGTAAGACCTTCGTCCCCAGCGCTCAGCTTTATCCAACCCGCACGCACGCCGGTGTTTTCGATGCCATCGGTTAGTTCTGCGAGCATCCAGTCACGCAGGTCCGCCTCCTCAGCGCTGTGGACCCACGGTGGTGTCCAGGGCTCTCGGTACACACCGGTTGGCACCACCAGGGGTAGTCCAGTCGTCTGCGACAGCGTGAGCAGCAGGTCCACCCGCCGACCGACCCCGACCGTCGAGGGCTCCACCATCGCCGTCACACCGAGCTCGCGCGCTTGTCGAAGGAGGGGCGCCATGACGGCGCTGACCTCGGCTTCATCTGCCCGGGCGTAGTCGGGGCTCTCGTACGTTCGGAGGTCGCAGAAGACGTGCTCATGGGGAAGGACGAGCCCCCGATCGGAAGCGTGGCGAAGGGGACCGAGGGTGGTGACGAGCGTCATCTCGCGCTCCACGGGCCGTCATCGTAGAAACTTCGCCCGTGACCGCCTCGAACAACCCCACGGGGCGAGGGATCTCACTCGAAGAAGGAGCCGTGGAGGCTTTGGCCTCCACACTCCGCGGCGACCTGCTCCGTCCCGAGGACCCGACCTACGATCAACACCGCCGGGTGTGGAACGGATCAATCGATCGGCACCCCGGGCTCATCGCCCTCTGCGCCGGCGTGGCGGACGTGATCGTGGCAGTGCGCTTCGCCAGATCTCACGGCCTCAAGGTCGCAGTACGGAGCGGAGGCCACAGCTATCCGGGGCTGTCGGTATGCGACGAGGGAATGGTCATCGACCTCGGTCTTATGAAGGGCGTCCGCGTCGATCCCGAGGCCCGGACCGTCCGCGCCCAGGCCGGCACGCTCCTCGGCGACCTGGATCGGGAAGCCCAAGCCTTCGGGCTTGCCGTCCCGGCCGGCTTCGTCTCGCACACGGGCCTGGCGGGGCTCACGCTGGGCGGGGGGATCGGCTATTTCATGCGGAAGTTCGGGCTCACGATCGACGCGCTGCTCTCCGTCGACCTGGTCACGGCGGATGGCGAGTTCGTGAAGGCGAGTGAGGACGAGAACGCCGACCTCTTCTGGGGCGTGCGGGGAGGGGGCGGCAACTTCGGGATCGTGACGGAGTTCGAGTTCCGACTCCACCCGATGGGCCCGCAGGTCGTTTCAGGGCCCATCATCTGGCCCGCGGAGGAGGCTACGAACGTCCTCCACTTCTACCGAGACTGGATCGCCGACTGCCCGGACGAGCTGACGACGAACATCGGGCAGCGGAAGGCCGCGGCCCTTCCCGGCATG
>JBKPFP010000260.1:0-4846 GCA_046744435.1 Actinomycetota bacterium
GTTTCGAGAGTTCTGCCGTCTAGCTGCCGTCGAGACAGGTCTATGACGGCGACTTGTATTCCTGGCTGCGGCAGGCCTAGGGTGACTCGGCCGACCGGCGCGCACCTGTTCGCCCCCTACCTCGTTTCGCCCTCCCGCACCTCGCCCCGCCAGGCGCCTGTTTCTTCGCCGCGGTTTTCGATCAGCTGCTTGAACCGCTCGAGATCGCCGCGCACCTGACTCTTGACGACGCCTAGGAGATCGCCCGCGACGTTCTCTCCGGTTGACTCACCTTCAACGTCCATCTGAACGTTGATGCGCGTCTGACCGCCGGCGATCGGCTCGAAGGTAACGACGCCGTCATTCTTCACCTCGCCCTCGATCGTCTTCCAGGCAACCTTCTCGTCGGGCAGTTGCTCCGTGATCTCGGTCGTCCACTCGCGGCTCTCGCCACGGATCTCTGCGACCCAGTGGACGTGCGTGTCGTCGAGCTGCTGCACCGACTGAATGCCCTCCATGAATTTCGGGAAATCCTCGAACTGCGTCCACTGGTTGTAGACCTGCCGTACTGGAACATGAACCTCGATCGAGTCTTCGATTTTCGGCATGGACCCTCCTGACGGGTTTGATTGTGATCAACGGCATGCGCCGGGGCGTGCGCCCCGGCGCTGCCCTCGAAGATGCCTAGTTGTTCCGGTTGAGCGGGTCGTCGCCACCGGCGTACTTCGTGCCGGACTTGGCCAGCCCGCGGCTGATGATGTAGCCGGTCGCGACTACCGCGACGAGCGTCCAGGCGCGAATATCGCCGAGCGAGTCGGACACAGCCGAGGCGATCAGGATTGCCCCGATGATGCCGACCATCGCGAAGAACTCGGTCGTCTTCAGCGCGTGCTTCGTCTCGTCGTGCGTCCGACGAGCCTCGCTGGACGACGCATCTCTGCGCCGCCGCTCAGCGGCTTCTGTTGCTGCCATGTTCTGCCTCCCTGTGGAGTTAGCTATCGGTGAGGAACTAGACCCTTCCTCGCACCACCGTGACCCGAGACAGGCAGAACCTTGAAAGCCCCTCTGACCAGATCCGTGTAGTCAGACCGTTCTGTCCACTTGTCGGCATGCCTAAACAATCGGGCGGTTTTCGGCTAGGGGCCGCCCCTCTACCCGCGCCTCGATTGAAGAAACGTGCCTCATTGGAAAACCAGATCGTTGTTGTCTAGTTACAAAACAGACAGTTCTGTGCAGTGCTAACCTTCTGCGGATGGCCACAACCGCCGCCACTCGTCCGGAGGCTCGGCAGGGTGCTCGCGAACGCATCCTCGGCACCGCCTACGAGCTCTTTTCCCATCGGGGCGTTCACGATGTCGGTATCGACGAGCTGGTCGAGCGCGCCGGCGTCGCCAAGGCGACGCTCTACAAGCACTTCCCCTCCAAGGACGAACTCGTGCTCGCCTTCCTGGAGCAGCGCGAGCAGATTTGGACTTACGGCTGGGTCGAGAGGGAGGCACGGCGGCGCGGGGCAACACCGGAGGAGCAGCTGCTCGCGATCTTCGACCTGTTCGACGAGTGGTTCCAGGGCGACGACTTTGAAGGCTGCTCCTTCATCAAGGTCCTGCTCGAGTTCGGCGACCTCGACCACCCCGTCGGCCGCGCAAGCGCGGACTACCTCGAGAACATCCGCTCCGTCGTTCGCAACCTCGCGCTCGAGGCCGGACTGCGCGACCCCGACGCCTTCGCCCTCTCCTGGCACATCCTGATGAAGGGCTCGATCGTGCAGGCCGCCGAGGGCGACCGCGACGCGGCGAAACGCGCGCAGGCGCTCGGTAGCCTCTTGATTGAACGGCACCGATAACACCCACGGGGAGCCGCCGCCGACGCGTTTTTGGCGGACCGCGCGGAGCCGGTTTAGAACATGGGTTCGGCAGGGCCGCCGACTCTCTCAGGTTCTCATTGGCAGGCTTGAGCACCGAGATTACGTCTCGTCACCGTGATTTGGGCGCATTCCTGAGACGTTCTGCCGTCTAGCTGGTGTCGCGTAAAGCGGCCTGAGTGGAAACAACCTGCTCAGGCGGCTGATGCGGGCGAGAGGACTCGAACCTCCAAGGGCTTCCACCCAACGGGTCCTAAACCCGCCGCGTCTACCAGTTCCGCCACGCCCGCGCGGCCGATTGAAGGATAGAGGCGCCGGGTATCACTCGGCCATGTCCACACCGGAAGAACGCGAGCGAGAAAGTCGGGAGAGCGAGCACACGAAGTTCGAGGAGCTCTCAGAGGAGATCGAGCGCGAGCAGCACGAGGCCGCGGAGAAGATCGGCGAGCCGCTCGAGCCGCAAGACGGCGACTCAGACGACTCGGACGACTAGCGCACGCGGTACGGCGCGCTGACAGCCGGCCGTCCCACGCCGGCCCTGCCTCTTGCATACCAGAGAGCGGCTGCGAGCTGGACAGCGCCGAGGAGGACGAGCGTCTCCAGCGCTAGCCAGTACCACGGGTAACGCACGGGGTCGAGCGCGAGCCGCGTCGTCACGACCGCGAGCGGGCCGGCCCACAACGCGGCGGTCGTGCGGCGCAGGCGCCACGTGAGCGTTGCCCCCGCGAGCAGCGCCGCGGCGCCCTGGAGCATTCGCAGGGGCCAGGTGAACTCTGTCCCCGGGTCGACGAAGAGGCTGAGCAGCGTGTCGCCGTTCACGACCCAGCGGTACTCGAACATCGCGAAACCGGAGAGCGCGAACGGAGCGAAGAGCGTGGCCGCGACCAGGACCGCCCCCGCCGTGGCCCGCACCACCTGAGCCGCGCGAGGGGCGGCGACGAGCACCGCCACTCCGAGCAGGCCCCAGAGCTCGAAGCCGGCGGAGAGCCCGACCAGCGCGCCCGCGCGCCACGCGCGCGCCTTCCGGGCTTCGAGCCCAGCGAGCACCCAGAGCAACGGCACGACGACCTGCGCCGGGTGCCCGTCGCGGAAGGCGTCGAACGTCAGCCCGAGCGCGACGGGCGCGAGGCCCGCGGCGAGCAGCACGATTCCGTCCTCCTGCGGCGCGAGCAGCTTGCGGGCGACGAGCACGAACAGGGCGGCGACCCCGGCCCCGACCGCGAGGGCGATCAGCCGCGTCGCGGAGACGCCGAGCGCGTCCCCCAGGAGATCCGCGGCGCCGAGAAGGAGCAGCTGGAGCGGGCCGACCTGCAGGCTCGGGTCGGCGTAGGTACTCGCCCACTCGCCGGAGAAGAGCCGCTCCGAGGCGTGAACGAAGTAGGCGAGGTCACCCGTGTCGCCGGGCGGAACCGCGAGCGCGATCGCCGCGGCCGCGAGCACGGGGAACAACCAGACCGCAAGGCGTTCCTTCACACGCGAGTGATCGGCCCTCCCGCGCCCGCTCTTGAGCCACCGGGCCCAGGCCGTACCGTGGCTGGCAGAATGGCCGCACCGGTGAAGACGAAGGTCGAAGAGCTCCCTGAGAGCCGCGTCCGCCTCGAGGTCGAGGTGCCGAGCGCGGACATGAAGCACGCCGTCGAGCACGCTGCCTCGGACCTCGCGGCGTCGACGAAGATCCCCGGCTTCCGCAAGGGCAAGGTGCCGCGGCAGGTGCTGATGGCGCGCCTCGGCCGCGACCGCGTCTTCAGCGAGGCGGTCGAGAGTCACATCGGCGGCTGGTTCTGGAACGCGGCCGCCAACGAGCGGCTCCGGCCGGTCGCGCAGCCTCAGCTCGAATACGACCTGCCCACGTCGGACGAGGAGACCTTCCGCTTCACGGCCGAGGTGCCCGTTCAGCCGTTGCCGGAGATCGCCGACTGGGCCGACCTCGAGGTCCCATTCGGTGAGGCCGAGGTCCCGGAGGAGCTCATCGACCGCGAGCTCGAGGCCCTGCGCGCTTCGGTCGCGGAGCTCGTCCCGGTCGACGGCCGCCCGGCGAAGGACGGCGACGTGCTCGTCGTCGATCTCGTCGACTCGACCGGTGAGGCGCAGCGCGACTACGTCGTCCAGCTCGGCGCCGGCCGCCTCGTCGAGGAGCTCGAGCGCGGCCTGCGCGGGATGAGCGCGGGCGACACGCGCACGATCGAGTACGCGGCGCCAGACGGCCAGCAGAAGACGGCCGAGGCGACCGTGAAGGACGTCAAGGAGCCGGTGCTGCCTCCGCTCGACGACGAGCTCGCCCGCAGCGCGAGCGAGTTCCAGAGCCTCGAGGAGCTGCGCGGCGAGATCGAATCGCGCCTGCGCGAGCTGCTCGACGCAGAGCTCGAGGCCGAGTTCCGGTCGGCCGCGGTCGACAAGCTGATCGAGGCCTCCCAGGTCGAGGTCTCGGACGCGCTCGTCGATGCGCGCGCGAACGACCTCCTCGCCGGCCTGCTCCGCTCGCTCGAGCGGCGCGGTCTCAACGTCGAGACATACCTCCAGATCACGGGCCAGTCGCCCGAGCAGCTGCGCGACTCGGTGCGCGCCGAGGCCAGGCAGTCCCTCGCCCGCGAGCTCGCGCTCGAGGCGGCGGCGGACCGGCTCGGCATCGAGGTCTCCGACGACGAGGTGAAGGAGCTGATCCGCCAGGAGGCCGAGGAGGCGGGCGAGGACCCCGACGGGCTCGTCGCCGAGGTCTGGGACCGGGGACGTCCGGAGCGGCTCCGCGGCGACCTGCGCATGCGCAAGGCCCTCGACCGGATCGCGTCGGAGGTCAAGCGCATCCCCGTCGAGCTCGCCCGCGCGCGCGAGAGCATTTGGACACCCGAGAAGGAGAAACCCGAAACTGCTACGAAGTTGTGGACCCCCGGCAGCAAGGAGAGTGCATGAGCGTCATCCCGATGGTGATCGAGCAAACGTCGCGCGGCGAGCGCGCCTTCGACATCTACTCACGACTGCTGAACGAGCGAATCATCTTCCTCGGGACGC
>JBKPFP010000041.1:0-5084 GCA_046744435.1 Actinomycetota bacterium
CGACGATTGCATGGGCCTCGCCCAGCAGGTCGCCTACAGCTCGCTGCTCGCCTTCTTCCCCGCGGTCATCTTCCTGGTCGCGCTGCTCGACCTGGCCGGCGCCTACAGCGCGCTCCAGGACTTCCTCGACCCGGTCGCGCCGCAGGCCGTCACCAATCTCATCGACCAGTTGCAGAAGGACTCCGGCGGAGGGGGCACCGTCGTCGCGCTGGTGTTCGGCGCCTTCCTGGCGGTCTGGGCGGCGAGCGGAGCGATGGGCTCGGTCGTCAAGGCTGTCAACCGCGCGTACGACCGTGTCGAGACGCGACCGTTCTGGAAGGTGCGGCTGATCGCGATCCTGCTCGTCGGCGCGACCGGCTTCGTCACCGCAGGGGTCCTGTTGCTGATCGTCTTCGGCGGCAAGCTCGGCGCGGCGATCGCAGAGCAGGCGAGTCTCGGCGGCGCCTTCACGTGGGCCTGGGATCTGTTGCGCTGGCCAATTGCGTTCACGATCGTCCTGCTGCTCTTCGCGCTCATCTACTACCTCGGCCCGGATACCGACCAGCGGAGCTGGAAGTGGATCACCCCGGGCTCGCTCGTCGGCTCGCTCATCTGGCTCGCTCTCTCGGGCCTCTTCGCGCTCTACACCGCCTTCACCGACTCGTACTCGGCGACCTATGGGACGCTGGCGGGCGGCATCATCCTGCTCCTGTGGCTGAACTACTCGGCCTGGGCGATCCTCTTCGGCGCCGAGCTGAACTCGGAGCTCGACCGGCAGGCCGACATCCGCGCAGCCGGCGGCCCGAGCGCGGGCCTCGTAAAGCCCGCTCGGCGCGAGCGCTAGGAGGGTTTGGCCGAATACCGCTCGTCGTCGGCTAGGTCGGGGGTCGCACGACGAACGACCCGCGCAGCCGGCGCGTCGCGTCGGAGCGGTACGTGTAACGCCCGGCCCGCAGCGACAGCGTCCAGACGGCACTGCTCTTCGTACCGATCCTCGTCTTGCGGTTCACGCCCGGCCCGACGAGGTGGAAGTTGTCCGCCTTCGTCGCGTCACTGACCGTGATCCGGTACCTGGCCGCCTTCAGCGAGCTGACCCGGCCGCCGGAGGCGGTCTTCAGCGAGATCGCCTTCCTCGGGCCGACCTTGCCTGAGAGCCGCACGGGCGCCGTCGACGGCGGTGGCGGCGGCGGGACGTTGCCGACCGTGAAGCTCCCGCGCATCGAGGTGCTGTGCGGGTCGCACTGGAAGCGGTAGGTCTTGCCGTCGACGAAGGTCACAGTCCACGTCGTCGTGTCCGTGGTCTCGACGGCCGTGCGCATGTCGACGCCCTCTCCGAAGAGGTGGAAGTTGTGCTCGATCGACCGGTCGATCACGGCGATGTGGTACGTGCCCGCGCTGAGGTTCGACACCGGCGAGCCGTCGGGGTTCTGCAGCGTGATCGTGAAGCCCGGGCCGACTTCGGCGCGGAGCGTGATCTCCTGCGCGCTCGTTGCTCCTGCCGGGAGCAAGGTCGCGACGGCGGCGAGAGCTATGACGAGCAGACGGCGTGGCACGTTGAAACCTCCTTGTTGGGGCGATACCGGATAGTACGAGCGCACGCTCGGTTCGGTTTTCCCCATGCTGCCGATTTAGACTCACGTTCTCGTGCTGCGAAAAGATGCGAAGACGAAGCTGATCGAGCGCGTGCCGCTGTTCGCGCACTGCACGAAGCGTGAGCTGGCCAAGGTGGCGGCGCTCGCCGACGAGATCGACCTCGCCGAGGGCAAAGAGCTGACGAGGCAGGGCGCGCCCGCTCGCGAGTTCTTCGTCCTCGTCGACGGCTCCGCCGACGTGGTGAAGGACGGGAAGCGCATCAACTCGCTCGGCCGCGGGGACTTCTTCGGCGAGATCGCGCTCGTCCACCACGCCCCGCGAACGGCGACCGTCAAAGCGACGTCGCCGGTGCGCGCGCTCGTAGTCACCGAGCGCAACTTCAAGCGGCTGCTCGACGAGTCGCCTGAGATCCAGCGCAAGGTGCTGGCCGCGCTGGCGGAGCGGCTCGCGCCCGCAACCATCTAGTCGGCAATCGACACCTCTCGCTGGGACGGGCTCCTCTTTAAGGGGTCAGACCCCGTTAAGGAGGTGTGAGGGGCTGTGGACGCGTTGTGGCGGACTAGGTTCGGAGCTCTGCTTGGAAGCGGTCTGCGAGCGCGTCCACGATCCTTTTGCGCACGGCTGCAGCGTCCTCGTCCGAGAGCGTCCGCTCGGGCGACTGGAACTCGACCGAGAACGCGATCGACTTCCGGCCCTCGCCGACCTGCGGCCCGTGGTAGACGTCGAACGCGCGCATCTCGCGCAGCTCCGGCCCGGCCGCCTCGCGGGCTGCAGCGACGAGATCGCCCGCCGCGACCTCTTCGCGCACGGTGAACGCGAGATCCTGGCGCACCGAGGGGTACGTGATCACGTCCTCGTACGCGACCGGTTCATGCGAGGCCCGGGCCAGCTCGTCCAGGTCGAGCTCGAACGCCGACCACGTCCCTTCCAGCAGGCTCGGGTGCAGCTCGCCGAAGGAGCCCGCCGCCGTCCGCGCCGCCTTCCCCGGGTGGAGCAGCGGATGCTGCGCCCGCTCGACCTCGATGTCGGCCTTCAGCGCCGCGTAGAGCGTCTCGGCGACGCCCCTCACGCGCAAGAAGCTGCCTTCCGTGATCCCGGCCACGCGGAGCCGCTCGTCGGGCAGGTCGCCGTCCGGCAGGTAGACCCGCGCGATCTCGAAGAGGGCGATGCTACGCACGCCCGCGTCGACGTTGCGCCGCGCGGCCTCGACGAGGCTCTGCACCAGGGCCGTGCGGAGCGTCGTCAGCTCGACCGAGATCGGCTCGGGCAGCGCCCACGGCGAGTCGTCCTCTGGTCGCAGCGACGGCGTGTACGTCTCGACGAAGCCGAGCCCGACGAGTACGTCCTCGACGCGGCGCCGCAGCTGCTGCTCGCGGCTCAGCCGCCCGAACATCTCGCGCCGCTCGGGGAGCGTGAACGGCACGTCCTCGAGCCGGAAGCGCGCGACCTCCTCGATCACGTCCACCTCGCGCGTGACGTCGCGGGCGCGCCAGGTAGGCACGACGACGCGTTCGCCCTCGACGTCGAAGCCGAGCCGACGGAGGATCGCATGCTGCTCGTCGGCGGGAGTCTCGATCCCGATCAGGCGGTCGGCGCGTTCGGGGCGGTAGTGGACGACCGGCCGCGCGGGCAGCTCGCCCTGCACGTCCGTGTGCCCGACCCAGCGTGCGCCGGCGAGCTCGACGATCAGCTCCGTCGCCAGGATCGCCGCGTGCTCGGCGAGGTACGGATCGACCCCTTTCTCCCAGCGGTTCGAGCCCTCGGTCCGCAAGCGCAGGCGCTCGGACGAGCGGAAGATCGTGTACGGCTCGAAGTTCGCCGCCTCGAGCAGCACGTCCGTGGTCGAGTCCCCGATCTCCGTGTCCTCGCCGCCCATGATCCCGGCGAGCGCGACCGAACGCTCCGCGTCGGCGATCATCAGGTCCTCCGGCGTCAGGGCCCGCTCGACGCCGTCCAGGGTGCGGAGCTTCTCGCCGGGACGCGCACGCCGCACGACGTTGCGGCCTCCGCGCAGGGCGGCGAAGTCGAACGCGTGCAGCGGGTTGCCGAGCGCGAGCATGACGTAGTTCGTCGCGTCGACGACGTTCGAGATCGGTCGCATCCCGGCCGCGAGCAGGCGCGCTTTGAGCCAGACCGGCGAGGGGCCGATCTGCACGTCCCGGAAGAGCCGCCCGATGTAGCGCGGGCAGCCCTCGAGATTCTCGATCTCGACGTCGACCGGCTCGTCGCCGGCCCGCTCGGGCTCGGTGCCCGGTGGCGGCGCGAGCTCGAGGTCGTAGAGCGCCGCCACCTCGCGGGCGATTCCGTAGACGGCAAGCAGGTCGGGGCGGTTGCCGGTCGCCTCGGCGTGCAGCACGTCGTCGACGATCGGCAGCACGTCCGCGAGCGGCGTGCCCGGCTCGAGCGCGTCGTCGAGCACCATGATCCCGGTGTGGTCGGGCCCGAGGTCGACCTCGTCCTCGGCGAGGATCATCCCGTTCGACAGCTCGCCGCGCACCTTCCTGCGCTCGAGCTCGAGCCCGCCCGGGAGCACGGCGCCGGGCAGGGCGACCGCGACCGTCGCGCCGGGCCCGAAGTTCCAGGCGCCGCAGACGATCTGCAGCGGATCACCCTCCCCCACGTCGACCTGGCAGAGCTGGAGGCGGTCGGCGTTCGGGTGCTTGGCCGCCTCGACGACGCGCCCGACGAGGAAGCGGCCGAGGTTGCCGTCGCGGTCGGGGACACCGATGCGCTCGATGCCCTCGACCTCTGCCGAGGAGATCGAGAGCCGCGTGGCGAGCTCGTCGAGCGGCATCTCGAGCGGGACGTACTCGCGCAGCCAGCTGACGGGGACGCGCATCAGCGGTCACCTCGGCTCGATCGCCGCGCAGCTCGCGCGCGAAAAGCAAGCGAGGCAAGGACGCAGGGAGCGCTCGTATCCGGAGGATACGGGCGCGACTGAGGACGCGGCATCGCGCCGCTTTGCAGCCGCGAGATGCCTGGCGAGCGAGTCGAGGGGGCCGCAGTCAAAACTGCCTCAGCGCTCTGAGGTCGCCTTCCCAGAGCACGCGGATGTCGGGGATGTCGTGGCGCAGCTGCGCGGCTCGCTCGAGCCCGCAGCCGAACGCGAAGCCCGTCCACTCCTCCGGGTCGAGTCCGACGTTCTCGAAGACGCGCGGGTCGACCATGCCGGCGCCGCCCATCTCGATCCAGCCGGAGAACTTGCACGTGCGGCAGCCGGCGCCTCCGCAGATCCCGCACGAGACGTCCGGCTCGATCGAGGGCTCCGTGAACGGGAAGAAGTGCGTGCGGAAGCGGACGCGCCGGTCCGGCCCGAAGAGGTCGCGCATGACGTGCAGGAGCGTCCCCTTGAGATCGGCGAGCGTGATGTTCCTGTCGACGGCGAGGCCCTCGAACTGGTGGAAGATCGGATAGCGGGTCGCGGTGATCGCGTCACGACGGTAGACACGGCCAATGGAGACCATGTAGATCGGGGGTTGCTTCTCCTCGAGCGTGTGGATCTGCGACGGCGA
>JBKPFP010000335.1:0-5706 GCA_046744435.1 Actinomycetota bacterium
TCCCGACCCTGCGCGACGACCCGGCCGACGCCGAGGCGGTCAGCCACAGGCTGCTCGTGCGCGGCGGCTTCATCCGCCAGGTGAGCGCGGGCGTCTGGTCGTTCCTCCCGCTCGGCTGGCGCGTGCACGAGAAGGTCGTGCAGATCGTCCGCGAGGAGATGGACGCCATCGGCGGCCAGGAGATGCTGATGCCGGTCCTCACCCCGGCGGAGCTCTGGAAGGCGACCGGCCGCTACAAGTCGCCCGAGGTCTTCAAGCTCCGAGACCGGAACGAGCGCGAGTTCGTGCTCCCGCTGACGCACGAGGAGACCGTCACCTTCCACGCCCGCGAGATCCAGTCGTACCGCGATCTGCCGCAGATCCTCTACCACTTCCAGACGAAGGACCGCGACGAACCCCGTCCGCGCGCCGGCCTCCTCCGCGTGCGCGAGTTCATCATGAAGGACGCGTACTCGTTCGACCGTGATGAGGAGGGGCTCGACCGCAGCTTCCAGCTGCACAGGGGCGCCTATGACCGCATCTTCGAGCGCTGCGGCCTCGAGGTCTACTTGGTGCAGGCCGAGTCCGGGCTGATGGGCGGCAGCGCGAGCATGGACTACCTCGCGCCCGCGGCCACCGGTGAGAACACGCTCGTCACCTGCGAGAACGGAGACTACGCGGCGGACCTCGAGATCGCGCGTGGTGTCCCGCGGCCGCCGGAGTTTCCGGCGCGCCTGGAGGCCCCCGAGGACGTCGAGACGCCCGGGGTGACGACGATCGCCGACGTCGCGCAGCTGCTAGGGATCGACGAGGCGGCGACGTCGAAGGCGATGCCCGTCGTCGCCGACGGCCGGGTCGTGCTCGGGCTCGTGCGCGGCGACGATCGCCTCGACGAGGTGAAGCTGACCGAGGCGCTCGGCACCGACTTCCGCCCCGCGACGGAGAACGAGATCCTCGACGCGTTCGGCGCCGATCCGGGGTCGCTCGGACCGGTCGGAGTTGCCGTCGAGGTGGTCGCGGATGAAGCGCTGCGCGAGGGCCAGTTCGTCGCGGGCGCCAATCGCACCGGGCACCATCTACGCGGCGTCGAGGCCGGGCGCGACTTCGAGGCGCGCTTCGCCAACATCCGCGAGGTGCGCGAGGGCGACAGGTGCCCGAACTGCGGCGGCGCGCTCCAGCTGCAGACCGCGATCGAGGTCGGGCACATCTTCAAGCTCGAGACGTACTACTCGGAGCCGCTGGACGCGACCTTCCTCGACGAGGACGGGACGGAGAAGCCGCTGATCATGGGCAGCTACGGCATCGGCCCCGGGCGGACGATGGCGGCCGTCATCGAGCAGCACCACGACGAGTACGGGATCCAGTGGCCCAAGGCGCTCGCTCCCTACGACGTGCACGTCGTCGCGCTGCCCGGTCTCGAGGAGCAGGCTGAGCGGGTTGCGTCGGTGCTCGACGCCGCCGGCGACGAGGTGCTGCTCGACGATCGCGAGCAGCGCGCGGGAGAGAAGTTCGCCGACGCGGATCTGATCGGCTGCCCGGTGCGAGTGACGGTGGGGAAGAAGACGCTCGAGGACGACGCCGTCGACATTCGCGATCGGGTTTCCGGCGAAGAGCGCCGCGTGCCGATCGGAGACCTGGAAAGCGTGCGCTGATGCCAAGGCGCCGCCGCTTCAGCGACGAGCCTTTCGGGCCCACGCTCGAGCGCCTGATGAACGACACGGGCGTCACGTACCGGGCGCTCGCGGCGAAGACGAAGCTCTCGGCGGGCTACCTCAACCACCTCGTGCACGGCAACCGGCCGGTGCCCTCGAACGACATCGTGCGCAAGTTGGCCGGCTCCCTCGGCGTCGAGCCGGAGCACTTCCGCGAGTACCGCCTGCGCGTGATCACGGAGCGGCTCGAGGAGATGCCGGACCTGATCGACCGCCTCTACAGACGGCTCGGCGACCGCCGCTAGAATCCGAGCGACGGGGCGTGGCGCAGCCTGGTTAGCGCGCTAGTCTGGGGGACTAGAGGTCCCGAGTTCAAATCTCGGCGCCCCGATTGGGTTTGTAGCTCGATCAGCCATTCTCAACGTCCTCTCTGCGTCCAAACGCCTCGTTTTTGGCGTCGAACGTGTCCAGCTGGTCGCGCTCGTAGTCGGCCGCATCCGGCAGGAGGTGGCCGTAGTGCTTGTCGATCTGCTCCACGCTGGTGCCCATCCGCCGCGCCAGCACGAATAGGGGGATGCCGGCGGCAATCGAGAACGACGCGTAGGTGTGTCGCATGGAGTAGGGCGGGCGGGGTTCCAGTCCCGCTGCCTCGACAGCCGGCGTCCAGGCGTTCCGCCGCCAGTCGTTGAGGTTGAGGTAGCCGCCGCGTTTGCCCGGAAAGAGCAGGAGCGTGTCCAGTCGCGGCGGGAGAGCGTCGTAGGCATCCAGGAACGTTGGCGCAGGGGAATCACCCGTAGAGAGCGGTCCTGCTTCCCGTATTCCTTCACGCGGCCGTTGGTGTAGACGCGGCGCACGTAGCAGAGCCGGTTGACGCGGTCGATGTCCTTGCGCTGCAACGGCATCGTCGTGTTCGTGTTCCCGCCTGCATCGGCTCAGGCTCCCGACCGGCGGGCAATGCGTGGAGCCGGCTAGTCGTACATGAGCGGGGACCCTGCCTAGGGTCCGGGCGGGGCTGGCAAGCAAGAGGCGGGGAAGCGCTCGCTGCGCGCACGAGGGTTCGACCCCGCCGCCGGCCCCCGTAATCTTCCGGCGACGTGCCGGAGTGGGCAAGCGTGCTGGTCGGCGTGGGCGCTGGTGTCGTCACCACGGCCATCGGCATCTACTACGGGGAATGGCTCCGCGACCTCCGAGGACGCCGGAAGGAGGGCGCTGAGCTTGTAACTCGTGTTCGGGTCTTGTTGGAGGACGCTGACCCGCGCGGCTTCGAGCTCGGCACGATGAAAGAGCGAAATCAGCGACACGGGCGGGAGCTTTGGGCACGCTGGTACAAGCTGCGCCAGCCATTCCGCGAGTTCGGCCTCCTGGGCTCGCCCGACTTGAGGCGTCAGAGCGAGCGGCGACGGGGGTCGCCTTCGCGATCCACGCTCTCCGTCTTGCGGTTGACGCTTCCGACAACGCCGAACGGAGGGAGCTACGTCGCGCGGCGAATCGGGAACGTGAGCGGGCCGAGCGAAGCCTTGACTCTCTCGTAGAAGCTCTCAACCGTCCCTGGTGGACGTCGCGGAGGCAAGCGACCTAGGCGTTCGGCTCGCCCCGGGGACCGACGGCGTCCCTTTTACACGTTCTCGGGTCGTGTTAGCGTCTTCGTAGGCGAGCCGGGAAGTCTGGTCGGCGTCTTTCGGCCATGACCGAGATCATTGACTTCGCCAGCCTCGTCCTCGTCGTTACCACCGGCTTCGCGCTCGCCGTGCTCTCGACGAAGCTAACTGAGCGCGTCCCAGTGCCCGCGCCGGCGATGTTCTTGCTCGCCGCCGCAGCCGTCTCCGACATCTGGCCACGCGTGTACGAGGCGGTGCCGATCCGGACGGTCGAGCGGATCGCGGTAGTTGCTTTGATCGTGATCCTTTTCAACGGCGGCATCGACATTGGCTGGCGGCGGTTTCGAGCCTCCGTTGGGCCGATCCTCTCCATCGGCCTGCTCGGCACGTTCGCGACTGCCGGCCTGGTAGCGGTCCTTGCCCACTACGTGCTGGGCTTCGAGTGGATGCTTGCCGGAATCGTCGGAGCCGCTATCGCGCCGACTGATCCTGCCGTCATGTTCTCGGTGCTTGGACCGCGCGAGGTCGCAGGGCGTTCAGGGACGACGCTGGAGGGCGAGGCGGGGGTCAACGATCCGGCCGGGATAGCGCTCATGCTCGGCATGATCGAGCTCGCCACCCACGCCGACGCCTCGTTCTGGGTGGTCGTGCGCGAGTTCGCCACCGAGATGTCGATCGGCGTCGTGCTCGGCCTGCTGGGGGCACTCGTCCTGATACCGCTGCTTCGTCGGCTTCGGCTTCCGAGCGAGGGCCTTTACCCGGTGCTTGCGCTCGTTCTCGCCGGTGCGCTGTACGGAGTGACCTCGCTCGCGCACGGGTCGGGGTTTCTCGCCGTCTTCATCGCCGGCCTGTTCCTGGGTGATGCGCGTGTGCCTTATAAGGCCGAGATCGAGCGCTTCTCTGCGTCGCTCGCGAGCCTCGCCGAGCTCGGGGTCTTCGTTGCGCTCGGCCTGACGATCGACATCAGTGGGCTTTCGGGACGCGTCTGGCTCGAAGGCATCGTGCTTGCGCTCGGGCTTGCTCTGCTCGCACGGCCGCTGGTGGTTCTCGTGACACTTGGCCCCGCGCGTCTGAGCTGGGCTGAGCGGGTGGTCATCACCTGGAGCGGCCTGAAGGGGGCGGTGCCGATCCTGCTGGCCGCTTTCGCACTTCTCGGCGGTGTCGCGGGGGCCGAGCGCGTGTACGGCGTCGTGTTCGTCGTCGTGCTCGTCTCGGTCGTCGGCCAGGGGACATTGGTGCCATTTGTGGCTCGTGCGCTCGGCATTCCGATGCGCAAACGGCCATCGCTTCCGTGGGAGCTGTCGGTCCGGCTCGGCGAAGAACCGCAGCCCGAGCATGAGTTCGAGGTGCGCGCTGGCTCTCGAGCCGCCGGACAGACGATCCGCGATCTCCCGCTGGGCGAGCATGCGTGGGTCACGCTCGTGGTCAGGCATGGATCGGCAACGCGCCCCGCCGGATCGCTCGAGCTGCAAGCAGGTGACCGCGTCATGCTCTTGGCCGAGGTGGACGATCTCGAACCGCTAACGCAGCTATTCACCGGTAAGTCGGAGAACCGCCGACGCTGAACCCCGCCGCCGGCCCCTACTCGACTACGAGCACAACCCCCTCCGAGTTGTCCCGAACGTCAATCACGCGCAGCGTCTCGTGGCCGAGCGGAATCGTGTCGCCCGGACTCCAGTTCGGTACGGCCGTGTGCAGCGTCGGCGGGTCGGCGGGCGTCCCGTCTTGGTGCTCGAGCCTGAAAAAGAACCCTGCCATTCGGTGCTCCCTTCCGTTTGTCGGTCGGGGCCGAACGGCGCCAGGGGCGTAGCGCGCGCCTTCGTTTCCTCGGCCGCGCCCTCGGAACGAGAAAGGGCGCCGCGTGGGCGCCCTTTCAGGCCGGATCGAGCGTCTGCCCGACTACGGGCAGAGCACGGGTCCGAGCGCTGAGTTGTCGTTCGCGTGCCCGTGGCCGTTCCACGGGCCTGGAAATTCAGCCGGCGTGTTGCTCACGGTCTCCCAGTTACCCGGGAACGTCGCGGGCCCCGGGACCAGAATCTGGCGGCACTCGCCGGTCTTCGGGTGCTCGACCGTGAAGGAAGACGCCGGCGTCGCGAACGTGAGCAGTGCGCCGGACGCCACCATCACCGTCGCAACCTTCTTGCGCATTTGAACCTCCTCTCTTGTCTACGGGGTGTACAGCTCGGCGCTCGCGACCGGCTCGCTGCCGCACCCCTTGGGACTGCAGTTCGCGAGCCTCGCGCCGCCGGCGCTGAGGACCTGTCCGTTGGGAAGCAGGGCAAGGGCGGCGCCGCCGACGAGGCCATGGAACCTCGGGCCGGTCGCAGTCCACGTGTCGGTAGCGGGGGAGTAGACGCCGCCCGCCTCGCCGCCCCCGGCGCGGAGCACGCGTCCGTCCTGGAGGAGCACGGCCTCAGGGCCCCAGTAATCGGCCATCCTGCCCGTCGGAGTCCACCTGCCCGAGGCCGGGTCGTAGA
>JBKPFP010000217.1:0-7620 GCA_046744435.1 Actinomycetota bacterium
GCGTTCCCGGACCCGGGGAAGATCTACCGGCTCGTTCCGACCGAAGGGCCTCCGCCGCCGGCGGTCTGCACGCCCCTCGGCGGGACGCTGACCGCGTCGGTCGGCCCCGAGTTCGAGATCGTGCTCAGGAATCCGCAGGGCAACGACCTGAACAACGGCACTCTGCCGGCCGGGACGTACACCGTCCAGGTCGACGACCTCGCCGCTGACCAGAATTTCCATCTCCTCGACACTCCGTCGTTAAACGCGGCGGTCCAGTGCGTGCCGCCGTCGGACTGCACGACCGCCGTCGAGGAGATCGGGCGGGAGACGTGGTTGGTCGACTTCGCGCCTGGCTCCGTGACCTACCAGTCCGACCCGAATTCTGAGTTGCTGCGTGGTCAGTTCACGGTCGTCGGCCCGCCTCCACCGCCACCTCCGCCTCCGCCTCCGCCACCTCCGCCGCCGCCCGCACCTCCGCCGCCGCCCCCACCTCCGCCTCCACCTCCACCGCCGCCACCTCCGCCACCTCCGCCGCCACCGCCGCCACCGCCTCCACCGCCGCCACCGCCACCACCGCCGCCACCACCTCCGCCGCCTCCACCCGTGCGCTGCCGCGTGCCGAGCGTGGTCGGACGGCCGCTTGGGCAGGCAAGGCAGCGGATCCGAGCCCGCAACTGCTCCGTCGGCACCGTCCGCCGCGTGCGCTCGAGGCGCCAGTTGCGCGGCCGCGTCGTCGGGCAGAGCCCACGGGCCGGCGCCGTCCGCAGGCGCGGCTTCCCGGTCAACTTGCTCGTTGGCCGCGGCCGCCGCTAGCAAGCTCTTCAGCCGCGGGCCCGCGCGGCCGATAGCGGTAGCAGCATGGGCAAGCTGCGCGACAACCTCGAGAGCTACGTCGTCCGTTCGACCTCCGACCTCCTCGGCGACCTGCCCGAGGAGCGGAAGGACGAGCTCGGCGGGCTGCTGAGCGAGCTCGAGGGTCGTGGCGCCAAGGTCGCCGAGGCCGAGGAGCGGATCGAGGAGCTCCTGGGCAAGCTCAAGCGCCGGTCGGCCGCGAATGCGGGACTCGAGGCGGAGCTGTCGGAGCTGAAGACTCGGCTCGCGAGGGCGGAGGCCGCGCTCGTCGAGCGCGAGCGCCAGGCGAACGACAGCCTCGAGGCGGAGCGGGTTCGCTGGGCCGAGCGCGAACGGCGGCTCCGCGAGGAGCTCCAAGCGGAGGGCCAGAGCCGAACCGACGAGACTGCCGCCCGCGAGAGCGCTCTCGCCCGCCAGGCCCACGAGCTCGCGGAGCGCGAGCGGAAGCTCAAGGAGGCCATCCGCGAGGCCGACCGCGAGCTGCTCGAACGCGAGGAAGCCCTCGCCGCGCGCGAGAAGCACGTCCAGACCGTCTCGCTCCGCGAGCGTGAGCTCGAGCACCGCGAGCGCGAGGTAGCGAGCACCCAGCAGTTCGCCGAGAACGAGAAGCAAGCCCTCGAGCGCCGGTCGCAGCGTCTCACCGAGCTCGAGAGCTCGGTGCGCGACAAGGCGCGCGAGATCGAGGAGCGCGAAGCCGAGCTACGCCGGCTCGAGGCGCGCATCACGTCCGAGGCCGACCTGGCCGAGGAACGGGCGCTGCGGCTCGAGGAACGCGACCGGCAGCTGCAGCGGCGCGAAGCCGATCTCAACCAGTACGTCGCCAGGTTGCAGGGCTCGCTGCGCCACCCAAACCAGGCCTAGCGCCCCGACCTCTCCCACGGCTATGCTCGCCACATGGCGAGCCTGTCCGACCTGATGGCGAGGGACGTGATCACGATCGAGCCGTCCGACACGATCGGTCACGCGGCCGAGAAGATGGTGCAGCACGGCGTCAGCGCAATCGTCGTCGCCGACTCCCCGTACGGACGCCTGCTCGGGATCATCACCGAGCGCGATCTGACCCGTGCCGTCGCGGGACGGGTGCACACGAGCGAGGCGCGCGTCCGCGAGTGGATGACCGCGGACCCGAAGACCGTCTCCGAGTCCACCGACCCGGTCGAGGCGGTCAAGATCATGCTCGACGGCGGCTTCCGCCACATCCCCATCGTCGAGGGCGAACGTGCCGTCGGCATCGTCTCCATCCGCGATCTCGCGGAGTGGAGCATCACCGCGCAGCCTGCAGAGAAGTCCTAAGCAGCCGCGAACTCTTGCTGGATCGCCCGGAGCGAGGCCTCGCGCTCGACGAAGGCTGCGACGACGCGCGGATCGAACTGTCGCCCGGACTCGGCGAGGATCTCCTGGCCGGCCACCTTCCACGGGCGAGCCTGCCGGTAGGGCCGGTCGCTCGTCATGGCGTCGAGCGCGTCCGCGACCGCGAAGACGCGGGCCGCGAGCGGGATGTCCGTGCCCTCGAGCGCGTCCGGATAGCCACCCCCGTCCCAGCGCTCGTGGTGCGAGCGGACGACGCGTAGGCCCGCGCCCTGGAAGAACGCCACTCCGGCCAGCACCTGCTCGCCGAGCACGGTGTGCGTCTCCATGACGCGGCGTTCGCGCTCTGTGAGCGGCTCCGGCTTGCGGAGGATGTCGTCGGGGATGCCCATCTTGCCCACGTCGTGGAGCACGAAGCCGTACTCGGTGCTGGGATCCTCCGTCAGCTGCGGATCGACGGCACGCGTGAGCTCTACCGCATAGCGCTGCACGCGCTGCGAGTGCTCGCGGGTGCCCGTGTCCTTGGCCTCGAGCGCGCTCGCGAGGGCGCCGACGGTCTCGACGTACGCCCGCTGGACGAGCGTGCGCTGGCCCCGCTCGATCTCGAGCAGGTGGCGCAGGTCGCGCGCGTACATGAGCAGCTGCTCCTCGGGAGCCTTCTTGCTCACGCGGAACGGGACGCCGTAGAGGCCGCCGGCGAGCCGCTCGGCGATCCCGAGCAGCTCGAGCGGGCTGAAGGGCTTGCGCAGCAGCGCGTCGGCGCCGGCCTCGACGGCGTCGTCGGCCGTGCCGCCCTCCGAGCCTGTGAGCACGACCACCCCGATGCTCGCCGTCGCGGGCGATCCCTTCAGGCGCCTGCAGAGCTCGAGCCCGCTCATGCCGGGCATGTGGACGTCGAGCACGACGACGTCTGGTCGGCGCTGCTGGATGCGCGCGAGAGCCTGGCCGCCCGACTCGGCCTCCTCGACCTCGATGTCGAAGACCTCGAAGGTCGTGCGCAGGAGCGTCCGCAGTCCCACGTCGTCGTCTACGAGCAGAAGCTTGATCTCGAACCTCCTGGGGTGGCGGCCCTCGAGACCTAGTTTTCGGCCGAAGCAGCCTAACCCTTTAGAAGGGTGTTACCTCTCGGGAGGGACGGCCGGAAGATCTGTGCCGCGCGTCGGCAACCGATCAGATTGCCCTGATCTGCGGCTGGGTGTCGGACGGTGCTGCGGGCTCCAGTTGCTCTGCTAGGCGCGGTTTCGCGTCGAGACCGCCCGCTTGAGGACGGCGAGCGCCTCGTCCGTCAGCCCCTCCGCTTCGAGGAGGTCGGCGAGCTTCGAGTGCACCTCGATGCTGTAGCGGGTGGTCGGGACCGCCTCGAGCACCTCGACCGCCAGCTCGTAGAGCTCTCGCGCGCGGGCTCTGTCGCCGAGGTCCTCGAAGATCTCGGCGACAAGGGCGTAGCCGCGACCGGCGTCGTGCGGGGCCGCCTCCTTGAGCAGGCCCGCGGCCTCCATCGCGATCGAGGCGGCCTCCTCGCGCCGGTCGAGCTGCACGAGCGCGCGGGCCTCCTCGAGGCGGAAGAGGGCGCGATCGACGGGAGACGACTCCGGGCCGAGGAGCTCGAGGCCGTTGTGGATGAGCTCGAGCGCCTCCTCCGGGCAGTCGCGGTCGTTCTCGACGTGCGCGAGCAGCTGGTGAGCCTGCGCGGTGTAGTGCGTGTGCTCGGTCAGCGCGAGCAGCTCGAGCGCCCGGCGGGCGTACCGGGCTGCAGTCAGCGAGTCGTTCTGGTGCGCATGCAGCCGGGAGTGTGACCAGTAGAGCCGTGCACGCAGGACCGGGTCGCGCGAGTCGGGGGCCAGCGCCACGCTCTTCTCGAGTAGCTCGCGCGCGGCGCTGAACTCGGACTTGTCGATGTAGGCGTTCGCGAGCAGGACGGCGAAGCGGACGGCCTCGACAATGTCCTTGCGCTCCTCCGCCGCATCGAGCGACGAGCGGAAGACTGCGACGGCGGCGTCGAGCTCGTCGACCATCGCGTAGGAGCGTCCGAGCGTATCGGACAGGCTCGACTGAACGGTGAGGTCGTTGACGCCGAGCGACCGCGCTTCCTCGAGCAGCTCGATCGCGCGGCGCGGGTCGCCGACCGCGAAGGCGAGCTGCCCGAGACCGGCGAGCGCGCGTGCGCGCTCCTCGCGTGTAACCGCCTGCTCGAGCGCCTGCTCGTAGAGCTGCTTCGCGAGGTCGCGCTCGTTCAGCCGCAGGGCGAGCTCGGCTTCGATCAGGCCGGCCGGGTCGTCGCCGCGCTCGGTCCCAGTGGCGAGGTAGTCCTCGCTGACACCCAGCCGCCGGCCCATCTCGCGCAGCAGCTGCAGCGAGGGAATCCGGTCGCCCGCCTCGATCCGTGAGATGTAGGCGGGCGAGCAGCCGGGAAACGACAGCTGACGCTGGCTCAGCCCGGCACGCTCACGAGCTTCGCGGAGGCGACGGCCGACTTCGCGGGGGTCGTCGACATGAGTTGACTTGCGTCTCGGCAACGTCTTTCTCCCTGCCTATACTACGGCCTTCCTCGGGCCCGGGGCTATCCAAGCGGTTGACGAAGAAAGGATGGTCCCGTGAACGCACGTTTCGCATTGCTGCTTGCGGCTCTGACTGCGCTGGCTGCAGCGTTTGGCTCCGGTCCGATCTGGCCGTAAGCATTTGCCTCGCTACGAACGCTAGATACTTTCGTAAACGGGGACCCCGGCGGGTTCGCCAGCCGGGTCCCCGTTTCGAATGTCTCGGTGGCTACTCGGAGATGCGCTCGACGAGGCGGCCCGTGTCCTCGGGCGAGGCGTCCTTGGCGACGTCCGCCTGCGCGAGGACGCCCACGAGCCGCCCGTCTTCCTCGATGACGGGCAGCCGCCGGACCTGGTGCTCGGCCATCAGGCGCAAGGCCTCGTCCAGCTCCTGGCCGGGGTCGATCGTGACGACCTCCCTCGTCGCGATCTCCTTCACCTTGGTCGTCTCGGGGTCCTTCCCCGCCGCGACTGCGCGGATGGCGATGTCGCGGTCCGTGACCGTGCCGACGAGCCGGTCTCCCTCGACGATCGGCGCCAGGCCGACGTCCTCGTCCTTCATCATCTTCGCGGCATAGGCGACCGACTTGTCGGCGTCGATGCTGCAGGGATTCGAGCTCATCGAGTCCGTGACTTTCTTGCCCATGGCTCCCTCCTCTGTGGTGGGACCATGCTTCCCGCCAGATTCGGCGCGTAAACGAGCTAGTCGGCCGTCGGGGCGTCTTCCGGCCGCGGCTCCTCCCGCTCCTCCGGGTCGGGCGCGGGCGACTCGGGCAGCTCCTCGTTGCGATCGTCTTCGCGAGGCTCTTCGTCACTCATGCGCTCGTCTTTCCCGGCCACCGGTCGGATCAATCCCACCACAGGTAGAGATCCTGCGTTCGCTCGAGCTCGTCCGCGAGCGTTGCGACGTCGCCCGTCCCTTGGTCGACGATGTCCGGACAGAAGCGATACATGCGCCGCGCAAGGCTGAGGGCGTCGCGTACGGGACGGACGAAATGACCTGCGGCGACGTCGATGCCTGCCTCGGTCAGCACGAAGGGGTGTGTTCGATCGAGCTCTCGCAGCCAGGCGACGACTTCACCCGTCGAGATGTCGTAGTTCGCGCCGTTCGTCGCCACCGCGCGTAGGACGGTGAACTTGTCTTTCGTCGGAAGCAGGATGATCGCGTCTCGCCCGCCGTAGCCGAACGTGTTGTCGTAGCGGAACACGAAGGCGCCGCGGTCTCGATACGAGGCGTTCCACTCCGTGAGCCGCGAGTCCGCCCGCCTGTGATCGACGCGGAAGCCGGCGGCGCCCGGAATCCCTTCCACTCGTACGCGCGTGCCTTCGGAGTCCTGCTCGAAGCTCGCGATAGCCTGGCGGAAGGCCCTTGAACGTGCCTCCCGGCGGAAGTCGATCGGCGGCTCAGGGTATCGCTCGACGACGATCGCCTCCCTCTTCGGGAGGTAGGAAGGGTCGATCGTGTCGACGACGCCGACGTCGCCTTCGGCGCCGCCCGTGCGCGGATCCTGCTTGCCGCTCGACCCGTCATCGGCACAGCCTGTGAGCGCCGCGGCGACGAGGAGGGCCACAAGCCGCGAAGTATCCTTGGCCACGTGAAAGTCATTCTTCCCGACTCCTCCGAACTCGAACTTCCCGAAGGAGCGACGGGCCTCGACGCGGCGCGCGCGATCGGGCCCAAGCTGGCCGAGCAGGCCGTGCTCGTGCGCTCGAACGGGCGGGTGCAGGACCTGCGCCTGCCGCTCCGGGACGGGCAGCCGATCCAGATCCTGACCACGCGCGACACGGACGATCCCGACGCGCTCTACGTCCTGCGCCACTCGGCCGCGCACCTGCTCGCGGAGGCGGTCCAGCGCCTCTACCCGGGGACGAAGATCGCAATCGGGCCGCCGATCGAGAACGGCTTCTACTATGACTTCGAGTTCCCGGAGCCGATCGGGGAGGACGCGCTCGAGCGCATCGAGGAGGAGATCAGGCGCGAGCTCGCCGAGGGCCGCTCGTGGGAGCGGCAGGAGGTCTCGGCCGACGAGGCCAAGCGCTTTTTCGCCGGGGAGGGGGAGGACTACAAGGTCGAGCTCGTCGACACGGCCGAGGGCCCGATCTCCCTCTACAAGTCGGGCGACTTCACCGACCTCTGCCGCGGCCCGCACCTCCAGGACTCGGGGCCGATCAAGGCGATCAAGCTCACCGGTCTCGCGGGCGCCTACTGGCGCGGTGACGAGCACAACAAGCAACTGACGCGGATCTACGGGACGGCCTTCTTCTCGCAGGCCGATCTCGACGCCTACCTCGAGCGGCTCGAGGAGGCCAAGCGCCGCGACCACCGGCGGCTCGGGCGAGAGCTCGACCTCTTCCACTTCTCGGAGCGCTCGCCGGGCTCGCCGCTCTGGCACCCGAAGGGGATGGTCATCTGGCAGGAGCTGGAGAAGATCCGGCAGCGCGAGAACGCGAGGCGCGGCTACCTCGAGGTGAAGACGCCGCTTCTCTACGACGACGAGACGTTCTACACCTCGGGCCATTTCCCGAAGTACGAGGACCTGATGTTCAGGCTCCAGGTCGATGAGCACGGCTGGGCGATCAAGGCGATGAACTGCCCCGGCCACATGCTGCTCTTCGGCAGCCAGCTGCGCTCCTATCGCGAGCTGCCGCTCCGCTACGCCGAGCCGGCGCCGCTGCACCGCAACGAGCTCACGGGCACCCTCCACGGCCTCCTGCGCGTGCGGCACGTGACGCAGGACGACGCGCACATCTTCTGCACCGAGGAGCAGATCCAGGACGAGATCGCGGGCGTCGTCGACTACGCGCGCTACCTCTACGAGCTCTTCGGGCTGAAGGCGAGCGCCGAGCTGGCCACGCGCCCCGACAACAAGATCGGGACCGACGAGCAGTGGGACATGACCGAGGCCGCCCTCGAGGAGGCGCTGAAGCTGAACGAGATCCC
>JBKPFP010000225.1:0-4326 GCA_046744435.1 Actinomycetota bacterium
GTCGGCCTCGACCGTGCGCGGGTACGCCGAGCCGCCGCAGATGATCAGCTTCGGGCGGTACTGCTTCGCGAGCTCGAGTACGTCGTCGTAGTCGACGACGTTCGTCTCGCGGCTGACGCCGTAGTGGGCGATCGTGTAGAGGCGCCCGGAGAAGTTGACCTTGAGGCCGTGCGTCAGGTGGCCGCCGTGGGAGAGCTCGAGCGAGAGGATCGTGTCGCCCGGCTCCAGCGCGGCCATGTAGACGGCCATGTTCGTCTGCGCCCCTGCGTGGGGCTGGACGTTCGCGTGCTCGGCGCCGAAGAGCGACTTGGCCCGGTCGATCGCCGGCAGCTCGTACTCGTCGATGTTCTCCCACCCCCCCTATTAACGCCGGCCCGGGTAACCCTCGGCGTACTTGTTCGTCGGCACGCCCCCGACCGCCTCGAGCATGCTCGGCCAGGTGAAGTTCTCCGAGGCGATCAGCTCGATCTGCCCGCGCTGCCGCTCGAGCTCGCGCCCGATTAGCTCGGCGATCTCCGGGTCGATCTCGGCGAGTCCCGCGGTGCGGAGGTGCTCGAGCGTCTCGTGCGCGACTGCCATCGACGTGGATCGTACTCGCGCGCGCGGACTTCCTTAAGCGGCTGCGTGCTTGAGACGCTCGAGGGCCTCGGCCGCGGAAACCGCGCCCTCCCGCACGACGCGCGGCTCCGGGCCCGTGAGGTCGACGACCGTCGAGGGGACGCCGGGCAGCTCGCCGCCGTCGAAGACTGCGGCGCAGCCGTTGCGGATCTCCTCCGGAACCTCGTCGAGTTGCCGCGGGTCGGGCTCGCCCGGACGGTTCGCGCTCGTCGCGGCGAGCGCGCCGACCCGGTCGAGGACGATCCTTGCGCTGCGCACCAGCTCCGGGACGCGCACGCCGATCGTCTCCGGGCTCGTCCCGGCCAGCCAGCGAAAGCGCTGCCCCGGGTTGGGCAGGATCAGCGTGAAGGGCCCCGGCAGGAAGGCGCGGAGAGCGCGGGCAGGCAGCTCGGGCACGAGCTCGAGGAGCCGCTCGACGCTCGCCGCCATCAGCGCAGTCGGCTGGTTCTCGTCGCGGCCCTTGAGGCTGTACATGGCCAGAACGGGCTCCGGGCTGTGCGGCGCCGCGGCCAGGCCGTAGACGGTGTCCGTGGGGAGCACGATCGAGCGGCCCGCGCGGAGACCCTCGACGGCGTCGTCAACGAGGCGTGCGTCCATCGACGACTCGCTCCCTTCCGGCCAGGTCCGGGGTCATCGTGACGTCAAGGTAGCCCAGGCTCTCGAGCAACCGCGCCACGTTACCGGCCCCGCCGTCGGCGACCTCGAGGCAGAGGGGGCCTCCCGCGCGCAGGACCTCGGGCGCCCGGACGGCGAGCGTCTGCGTCACTCCCGTCGCGACGAGCGCGGCCCGCGGCTCGAAGTCGCGCACCTCGGGCTGGAGCGACCGGATCTCGTCCGGGTCGACGTACGGCGGGTTCGAGACGACGAGGTCGAACGGGGCCTCGACCCCGGCGAAGAGGTCGCCCTCGACGAGCTCGACGCGGTCGCCGAGCCCGGCGCGGGCCCTGTTCTCGGCGGCCACTTCGAGCGCGCTCGAAGAGCTGTCGGTCGCGACGACGGTCGCGCCCGGATGCTCGTCGGCGATCGCCAGCGCGATCGCGCCCGATCCGGCTCCGACGTCGAGGACATGCGGCTGCTCGATCCCGGCGAGGAGCTCGAGGCAGCGACCGACCAGCACCTCCGTCTCCGGCCGCGGAATAAGCACTCGCGGATCGACCTTCAGCGTCAGGCGTCGAAACCCCCACTCGCCGAGGATGTAGGCGAGCGGCTCCCGCGCCGCGCGCCGGGCGACCAGCGCCCGCAGCCGCTCTTCCTCCTCGGCCTCGAGCGGCCGCACGCCGTCGGCGTAGAGCTCAGTGCGTGAGATTCCGAGCGCATGCCCGAGCAGCCACTCGGCGTCCACGCGCGGCGACGGGCAGCCGGCAAGCTCGAGCTCCGCCGCGGCGGTGCGAACGGCTTCCCGGGCGGTCACGCCGGCGCGGTTTCCAGAGCGCGACGCCGCTCCTCCGCGGCGAGTCCCTCGGTGAAGTCGTCCAGCTCGCCGTCGAGGGCCGCGTCGAGCCGGTGCTGCGTGAGCTTGATCCGGTGGTCGGTGAGGCGGTTCTCGGGGAAGTTGTAGGTGCGGATCTTCTCGGCGCGCTCGCCCGAGCCGATCTGCGAGCGGCGCGTGGCCTCCTGCTCCTCGCGCTGCTTGGCGCGCTCGAGCTCGTAGACCCGCGCCCGCAGGACGCGCATCGCCTTCGCCTTGTTCTGGAGCTGGGACTTCTCGTCCTGCATCGCGACGACGAGGCCGGTCGGCACGTGCGTGATGCGCACGGCGGAGTCGGTCGTGTTCACGCTCTGCCCGCCGGGGCCGGTGGAGCGGTAGACGTCGATCTTCAGGTCGTTCGGGTCGATCTCGACCTCGACCTCTTCCACCTCGGGCATGACGGCGACGGTCGCGGTCGACGTGTGGATGCGACCCTGTGACTCGGTTTGCGGGACGCGCTGCACGCGATGGGTGCCGCCCTCCCACTTGAACACCGAGTAGGCGCCCTCGCCCTTGACCGAGAAGACGACCTCCTTGAAGCCGCCGGCCTCGTTCGGGCTCGAGGAGAGCACCTCCGTCTTGAAGCCGCGCCGCTCCGCGTAGCGAGTCAGCATGCGGTAGACGTCGCCCGCCCAGAGCGCCGCCTCGTCGCCGCCGACGCCCTGGCGGATCTCGACCAGCACGTCCTTGCTGTCGGCAGGGTCGGTCTCGACGAGCGCGAGCTTCAGATCCTCCTCGAGGCCGGCGATCCGCTCCTCGAGCTCCGGGACGAGCTCGCGCAGGTCGCCGTCTCCGCGGGCGTCTTCGAGGTCGGCGCGAGCCTCGCGCCACTCCTGTGCGAGCCTGTGCGCGCCCTCGAGCTCCTTCAGGCGCCGGCCGACCTGGGCCGCCTCGCGGTGATCGTCGTAGACGGCAGGGTCGGACATACGCTCCTGCGTCTCGCGGTAGGAGCGCTCGACTTCGTCGACGAGCTCTTCGATGGCGGCCATGAGAGCAAGGGTACCGCGCTCCTCAGCGGCCACTTGACTCCAATAGCAAAGCCGCTATGCTATAGCAGAGATGCGATACGGATGCTTGCACTTCCGCGACGAGGAGGAGCACGAGCATGACGACGACTTCTGAGCTGACCGGCCGTCTCGACGACTTCGCGCGCCGCCTGGCCGGGCTGGAACGCGAGCTGCAGGACCTGCGGCGCCTCGCCCTCGAGGAGGCCCCGGTTACGCCGCCTCCGCCCCCACCGCGCGCCGAGCCGCGGCGGCCGTCACCGCCTCCGCGTCAGGCCACGCCGGCCTGGGACGAGCGGCTGCGCGCATCGCTGCCCGAGGTCACGCTGGACTCTCTCTTCGGCGCCCGCGCGCTTGCCTGGGCCGGCGGCTTCGTAACGCTGCTCGGCATCCTCTTCTTCTTCGTCCTCGCCGTGAACCGGGGCTGGATCGGGCCGACCGAGCGTGTCGGCCTCGGCGCGCTCGCCTCGGCGCTCGTCTTCGGGGCCGGCGTCTGGCTGCGGCGGGCCTACGGCGGAGTGCACTCGGCCTTCGCGGCGGCGGGCGCCGGGATCGCGGGCGGGTATGCGACGTTGCTCGCGGCGACGGCGCTCTACGAGCTCGTGCCGCGGCCGGTCGCCCTGCTGCTCGCGGCCGGCATCGCCGGCGTCGCCACGATCACCGCGCTCGCCTGGTCGTCGGAGCTGATCGCCGGGCTCGGCCTGATCGGCGCGCTGGTCGCGCCCGCGGCGATCGCGCTGCAGGACGGCGACTGGAGCCCGGTCGGCACCGCCTTCGCTGCGCTCATGTTCGCCGCCACCGGTGCCGTCGCGGTCACGCGCCGGTGGCAAGCGTTGCTCGCTGTCGCGGTCCTCGCCTCCCTGCCCCAGGTCGCCGGCCTGGTCGAGGAGGCGCACACGACGGACTGGAGCGTCGTCGCCGTCGCGGCCGTCTTCTGGATCCTCTACTCGGCCGCCGGCATCGCCTTCCAGCTGCGTCTCGGGCCGGAGAGCCTCGCCTCGCTGCCGAGCACGCTCGTGCTGCTCGGCGGCCTGGTGGCGGGCCTCTCGAGCGTGCGGCTCTTCGACGGCAACGACGCCGGCTGGGCGCTGCTCACGGTGGCGGGCGTCGAGGCGGCCGGCGCGGCCGCGTTCTTCATCCGGCGTGCGCGCGACCTCAGCGCCTTCCTCGGCGTCGTCGCGCTCGCAATCGGCGCCGTCGCCTTTGCGTTGCTGCTCTCCGGGCCGGCGCTGACGA
>JBKPFP010000166.1:0-2145 GCA_046744435.1 Actinomycetota bacterium
ACCGGATAGCGCTTCATCTTCACGACGAGCACCTTCGCCACGTACGCGCCGTAGAACGTGCAGCCGGCGAGCGAATGGACGACGACACGGCTGTCGTCGCTCTGGAACCCGAGCCGGAAGATGCAGTGGTAGGCCACCGGCAGCGAGATCAGGAAGGCGGCCCGACCCGTCCAGCGGTGCACGACGTTCACCCACGGCCGGCGCTCCAACGGGAGCCTGCGGAAGATCCACGCCGCTGTGAACAGCTGCGCACAGGCGAGCACCGCAACCGCCGTCGCGAGCCAGGCCTTCATGTGGATCGTGCTCGTGAACAGGAGCTCGATGTAGGTGCCCTGCGCCTTGCCGGTGCCGGTCTCCTGGTTCCGCGCGATCACGCCGAGGGTGAGCGCGACGAGTGCGAGCACGGTGAACGGCAGCAGCGCCCAGGCATTCGAGCGTCGTCCGGCCTGCGGAGCCTGGGCGACCGTCGCCATCGAGGGATCAAAGCGCGCGAGAGACCGGGATTCAAGCCCCTGGTACGCTTTGACTGACCAGTCAATCAACAAGGGAGCGACGGTGGCGGTGGCAACACAGGCGGGCGTTTCGTTCGCCCTGACGGACGAGCAGAAGGAGCTGCGTGCGCTCGCGCGCGAGTTCGCCGAGAAGGAGATCCGGCCGAAGGCGGCCGAGTACGACGAGAACCAGACGCACCCGGCTGACGTCATCGCAAAGGCACACGAGCTCGGCCTGATGAACGTCCACATTCCCGAGGAGTACGGCGGCCTCGGGCTGAAGACGTTCGACGGGATCCTGATCGGCGAGGAGTTCGCCTGGGGCTGCTCGGGCATGGCCGTGTCGCTCACCGCCAACACGCTGGGGGCGGGGCCCGTGCTGCTCGCCGGCACGGACGAGCAGAAGCGCGACTGGCTCGTTCCGCTCCTGGAGCAGCCGATCCTCTGCTCGTTCGGGCTCACCGAGCCGGACGCCGGCTCGGACGTCGCCCGCATCAAGACCACCGCCGAGCGGCGCGGCGACGAGTACGTCCTCAACGGCTCGAAGACGTTCATCTCCAACGCGGGCCACGCGGCGTGGACGGTCGTCTTCGCGAAGACGGACGCGAGCAAGGGCCACCGCGGCCTCTCGGCCTTCGTCGTCCCGATGGACGCGCCGGGCGTCTCGGTCGAGAAACACCTCGACAAGATGGGCCAGCGCTCGACGGACACATCTGCCTTCGCGCTCACGGACGTCGTCCTCCCGGCGGCGAACCGCCTCGGCGAGGAGGGCGACGGCTTCAAGATCGCGATGCAGACGCTCGACTTCACGCGGCCCGGTACGGCCGCGGGCGCGGTCGGTGTCGCGCAGGCCGCTTACGACTACGCGGTCGAGTACGCCCGCGAGCGCGTCACGTTCGACGTCCCGATCGCGATGCACCAGGGCGTCAACTTCCTCATCGCCGACATGGCGACCGAGATCGAGGCCGCACGCCTGCTGACCTGGCAGGCGGCGTGGATGCTCGACAGCGGCTACGGCCGCAAGGCGACGCTCTACTCCTCGTTCGCCAAGCGGTTCACAGCCGACACGGCGATGAAGGTCACGACCGACGCCGTCCAGGTCTTCGGCGGCTACGGCTACATCAAGGAGTACCCGGTCGAGAAGCTCATGCGCGACGCGAAGCTGTTCCAGATCTACGAGGGCACCTCGCAGATCCAGCGGCTCGTCATCGCGCGTGAGATATTCATGCCGAGTGGCGCTTGACATCGACCTGACGGGGCGGATCGCCCTCGTCACAGGCGGATCGCGAGGACTGGGCAGGGCCGACGCGCTCGCGCTCGCGCGGGCGGGCGCCGACGTCGCGATCGCCGACATCCAGCTCGAGTCCGACGAGGGCACCGACGCCGAGCGGTACGGCGTGCTGGCGCAGGTCGCCCGCGCGCAGGGCATCGTCTACACCGAGTCGACCGTCGAGGAGATCCAGAGCCTCGGCCGGCGAGCGCTGGCGGTCAAGTGCGACGTCACGGACCGCGAGCAGGTCGCGGCGGGCGTGGCTCGCATCGTGGACGAGCTGGGGACCGTCGACATCCTCGTCAACAACGCCGGCACGCTCGACCACACCGCTCAGTTCCACCAGCAGGCGCCGGAGCTCTGGGAGCGCGACCTGCGCGTCAA
>JBKPFP010000185.1:0-5529 GCA_046744435.1 Actinomycetota bacterium
GCGAGCCCTCCGGCAAGAGGATCTCGTGGCCAGGCGTCATCGTCACCAGGAGGTCGGCGGTGAGCGCCTCGTCCCGCTCGACGACCTGTGCGCCCACCTCTTCGGCCGCGCCGCCCGCCCGGCCGGGATCGACGTCGTAGATGCCCACGTCCCGGCCCCGGGCCACGAACGTGCGGGCGGCCGCCTTCCCGTTCACGCCCGCGCCGACGACCGCAGCGGTCTTTGCATCGGCACGACCGAGCGTCTCGGCGGCGAGCACTGCGGCGGCGCCCGTGCGGAGGGCCGTCACGGCGCCAGCGTCGAGCACTGCGCGCAGCACACCGGTCGAGGCGTCCGACAGCAAGACGAGCCCCATCACGGTCGGTAGCCCGCGCTCCGGATTACCTGGATACGACGTTACCCACTTCAGCAGCGCGTGCCGCCCGCCCAGCGCGGGCATCGCCCGGAAGTCGCCGGCCGGGTACGCGGGCACGTAGACCTTCGGCGGCATCGTCCACTCGCCGCGCGCGTACGCGACGAACGCCTCCCGCACGGCCTCCACCGCCCGCTCCGGCGAGACCGCGGCCTCGACCTGCGCTGCCGAGAAGACCGGAACCCGGGTCAAACGCTCTTGACCGCGGCGATCAACTTCTCCAGCGCCGCCTTCGCGTCGTCGAACAGCATCACCGTCTTCGGCTCGTAGAAGAGCGGGTTGTCGATCCCCGCGAAGCCCGGCGACATCGAGCGCTTGATGACCACGACGTTCTGCGACTTGTCTACGTCGAGGATCGGCATCCCGTAGATCGGGCTCCCCGGCTGGTTGCGCGCCGCCGGGTTGACGACGTCGTTCGCGCCGACGACGACGGAGACGTCGGTCTGCGGGAAGTCCGGGTGGAGCTCATCCATCTCGACGAGCTCGTCGTACGGCACGTTCGCCTCGGCGAGGAGCACGTTCATGTGCCCGGGCATGCGCCCCGCGACCGGGTGGATCGCGTACTTGACGTCGACGCCCTTCTCCTCGAGCAGCTCGGCGAGGTTGCGCACGTCGTGCTGGGCCTGAGCGACGGCGAGCCCGTAGCCCGGGACGAAGACGACGTGCCGCGCATACGCGAGCATGACCGCGACGTCCTCGGGCGTCGTGGAGCGCACCGAGGCCCCGTCGGCGCCGGCGCCCGCCGCCGCCGCCGTCTCGACGACTTTGCCGAACGCACCGAAGAGGACGTTGGCGACCGAGCGGTTCATCGCCTTGGCCATCATCAGCGTCAGCAGCGTGCCCGACGCGCCGACGAGCATGCCGCTCACGATCAGCACGTTCGAGTGCAGCACGAACCCGGTCGCGGCGGCAGCGAGGCCGGTGAACGCGTTCAGCAGCGAGATCACGACCGGCATGTCCGCGCCGCCGATCGGGAGCACGAAGACGACCCCGAACACCGCGGCCGCGACGATCGCCGCGGCGAGGAGCCAGAAGTCGACGGCGGTCATCGCGACGGTCCCGAGCACGACCGACCCGGCGAAGAGCAGCGCGTTCCCGACTTGCTGCCCCGGATACGTGATCGGCCGCCCGCTGATGAGATCCTGCAGCTTCCCGAACGCGACGAGCGAGCCCGCGAACGAGATCGAGCCGACGAGCGCCGAGAAGACCGTCGCAACTCCGCGCTCGACGCCGACGTCGCCCGAGTGTGCCCAGAGGCCGTGGAACTCGACGAGCGAGATCAGCGCCGCCGCGCCGCCGCCGACGCCGTTGAACAGCGCCACCATCTGCGGCATCGCGGTCATCTTCACCCTGCGCGCGCCGACGACCCCGATCACCGAGCCGATCGCCATCCCGGCGGCCATCCACCAGAAGCCGGTGACGACCTCCTCGAGCGCGAGCGTGACGATCACCGCCCAGACCATCCCGGCCGCACCGATCTGCACCCCGAGCCGCGCGTGGCGTGGGGAGGAGAGGAAGCGCAGCGCGAGGATGAACGCCGCGATCGTGACGAGGTAGAGGAGATTCGCTGTGGTGGTGCTCAAGACTTCTCGTCGGGCCGCTTCTTGAACATCTCGAGCATGCGGTCGGTGACGACGAAGCCGCCGACGACGTTCGCGCTCGCAAGCACCACGGCTAGAAAAGACAGGAGCCGCATGAACCACCCTGGGTGCGGCGTGCCCATGACGATGATCGCGCCGACGATCACGATCCCGTGGATGGCGTTCGTGCCGGACATGAGTGGTGTGTGCAGCAGCGTCGGCACCTTCGAGATCACCTCGAAGCCGACGAAGGCCGCGAGCACGAGGATCGTCAGCTCGGTGACGAGCTGGGTGCTCACGCAGCGACCTCTTCCTTGCGGGTCACGCAGGCTCCGGCCGTGATCTCGTCGTCGAAGTCCAACTTCGGCTCGCCCTCCGGCGCGAGGTGCTGGACGAGCGCCGAGACATTGCGGGCATAGAGCTGGCTCGCGTGGTACGGCATCGAGCTCGGCAGGTTCGTCGGGCCGAGGATCGTCACGCCCTCGTGGACGACCTCTTCGTCGGGCTGGGTCAGCTCGGCGTTTCCGCCGGCCTCGGCCGCGAGGTCGACGATCACGGAGCCGGGTTGCATGGACTCGATCGCCGAGCGGGGGATCAGCTTCGGCGCCGGCCGGCCCGGGATGAGGGCCGTCGTCACGACGACGTCGAAGTCGCCGATGCGCGCCTCGAGCTCCTCCTGCTGGCGCTGCTGCTCCTCCGCCGAGAGCTCGCGCGCGTAGCCGCCCTCGGTCTCCTCGCCGACGACCCCGAGCTCGAGGAAGGCCGCGCCGAGGCTCTCGACCTGCTCCTTCACGACCGGGCGCACGTCGAAGCCCGATACGACGGCGCCGAGCCGCCGCGCGGTCGCGATCGCCTGCAGGCCCGCTACCCCGGCGCCGATCACGAGCACCTTGGCGGGCGCGACGGTGCCCGCGGCGGTCATCAGCATCGGCAGGAAGCGCGGCAGCCGGTCGGCGGCCAGGACGACGGCCTTGTAGCCGGAGACGGTCGCCTGAGTGGAGAGGGCGTCCATCGACTGCGCGCGCGTGATGCGCGGGATCGACTCCATCGCGAACGCGGTCACGCCGCGGGAGGCGAGCCGCCGGATGCCTTCTTCGTCGGTCAGCGGCTGCAGGAAGCCGACCAGCAGTTGCCCGTCGTGCAAGCGCCCGATTTCCTCCTCGCTCGGCTTGCGGACCTTGGCGACGAGGTCGGTGTCCCAGGGGTCGCCGATCGTGGCTCCCCCTTCAGTGAAAGCCGCGTCCAGGAACGACGCGGCCTCTCCCGCGCCTTGCTCGACGACCACGTCGAAGCCGCCCGACGCGAGCCTGGCGACTATCTCCGGGACAAGCGCGACACGTCGCTCACCCGGAGCGGACTCGCGAGGGACGCCGATCTTCATGCCGCGCGAACTCTAAGCCGAGGCGACGCTTGCGGCGCCGACCTCAGGACGCGCGGCTTTGCTGCGCGTCCGTCTGAACTGCCCGGTCGATCCACAACGAATCAGCCACATGCCCCCGGGCAGGGAAACCCGCGTCGGAATTGAAGATCGCTGTCCTGTGGCGACGCTGGCTGCCCTCTCCAGCACGATCGAGGCCCGTGACCCGTTCGCGCGCGGACACGCGTCACGGGTCGAAGTGCTCACGCACAGCCTCGCCTTCCGGCTGGGGCTCGATCGTCAGGCGCTTCTTCGCCTGCGCCTCGGCGCGCTGCTCCATGACATCGGCAAGCTCGCAGTGCCCGAGGCCGTGCTCGTCAAGCGAGGCGCGCTCAACGACGTCGAGCGCGCGCAGATCAGGCGGCACCCGGGCGCCGGCGCGTGGATGCTGCGCGCGATCGGCGTGGCGAACGAGGCGCTGCCCGGGGTGCTCTTCCACCACGAGCGCTGGGACGGCCGCGGCTATCCGGGCGGGCTGGCGGGAGAGAGCATTCCGCTCGAGGCGCGGATCCTCGCGGTGGCGGACGCGTTCGACGCGATCACCTCGATTCGCCCGTACCGGAGCGCGCGCCCGGCTGCCAACGCGCTCGATGAGCTCCAGCGCTGCGCCGGCTCGCAATTCGATCCGGAAATCGTCGACGTCTTCATCGCAGTTTGCCTTGAACGCGACTTGCGCTTGGACGAGCGCGTCGCCGCGGCCGGCTAGAGCGTCGCCCAGACTTCGAGCTTGGCCCTGGTGCGGGCGATGACGTCGTCCGTGAACTCGGTCGTGCTCGCGTGGCCGCCGAGGTCGGCGGTGCGCACGCCCTGCGCGACGGCCTCGAGGGCGGCCTCGCGGATCGCGCGGGAGGGCTGCTGCGCCTCGTCTCCCGCGTAGCCGAGTACCGCTGCCGCGGCGAGGATCATCGCCATCGGGTTGGCGACGTTCTTGCCGAGGAGCGCGGGAGCCGTGCCGTGGGCGGCCTCGGCCATGACGGCCGTCAGCCGCTCGGGCTCGTCGTCATCGAACGCGACGAGAAGGGACTCGGCGCCTGCGATCGAGCCGAAGAGGGGCAGGACGAGATCGGACAGAATGTCGCCGTCGCGGTTCAGGGCCGGAATGACGAGCGGATCGCCGGCAGACGCGACCAGGAGCGCGAACGTGGCATCGATCAGCTGCGGCTCGTAACGCACCTCGGGATGCCGCTCGGCGGCGGCGTCCATCTCCTCCTTGAGCATGCCCTCGTAGACCGGGCTGACCGTGTATTTGGGGCCGCCGAAGACCTTGGCCTCGGTCCGCTCCGCGAGCAGGAAGGCGAACTCGGCGACTGCGCGGCAGATCCGCCGCTCGATGCGCTCGGTGCGGAACGCGACCTCCTCGGCGTCCGAGCCCTCGCGCCACTCCTTCGCCCCGTAGGCGTCGCCGACGGCCATGCGCACGACCGAGATCGGAGCATGGACACCTCCGAAGGGAACGACGCCAGGAATGCGGCGCCCGGTGCGGACGATGACCTTGCCGCCGATCTCTTCGCGGAGGATCCGGTTCGGCGAGCCGACGTCGTCGGCGCCCTCGGGCGTGATCGTGGCGGCCTTGAGCCCGAGCCCGCTGTCGCGAATCGAGGCCGCGGCCTCGTGGACGACCTCGTTCCTCGTCTGCCGCCGCGAGCCCAGCGACAGGTCGAAGCGGTCGAAGTCGAGCTCGAGACCGACCACGTCCGGAGCGAGCACGCGCAGGGCCTCTTCGAGCAGCTCCTGACCCGTCTCGTCGCCTTCGAGCACGGAAATGCGGGCATGGGCCATGGCCGGCGATTCTACGGCGTGATTCAAGGTCGGCCCGGGCGGGTACACCGCGCCGACCATGGCTCGAAGAGGAGGATGGAGACGAGCCCGGTCGGGGCGCGGGTTCCGGTACGAGGACTCGCGAGGTCGGGCGATCACGGACCCCGAGCAGCTGGAGCGCATCGATTCGCTCGCGATCCCGCCTGCGTGGCGAGAGGTCTGGATCTCCCCGCGCCCACGAGCCAAGCTCCAGGCGACCGGCGTCGACCGCGCCGGCCGGCGGCAGTACCTCTACCACCCCGAATTTCGCGCCGAACAGGAGCAGGCGAAATTCGACCGTCTCGTGCTGTTCGGTGAGCGCC
>JBKPFP010000118.1:0-11734 GCA_046744435.1 Actinomycetota bacterium
CGCGGATCAGGCTTCCTGAGGCCGGCCTGGGCCGAGAAGACCGTCGCGTCGAACACGCCGCCGAAGAGCGAGGCCTCCCAGAGCTCGCCCACGTCCTCGGAGCAGACTGTGATCAGGCCCAGCAGGTGGCCGCGCCGGCGCAGCTCGGCCAGAGTCTCGAGCGCGCCGGGGCGAGGCGCGAGTGACTCGCGAGTCCAGCTGCGCCGCATCGTCATCACGACCTGCGGATCGGCGTCCAGCCCGAGCCGGTCGAAGACCCAGCGCACGCTGTCCGCGAGGGGGCCGACGTCGCGCTGGCTCCGGTGCGACGTCCAGACCTCGACGAACTCCTCGTGCGGCGCGCCGACGGCGTCGGCCATCTGCCGGTAATGGGCGAGAGCGGATTCGTGCTGCCACGGAACCAGCGTCTGCCAGAGGTCGAAGACGACCGCGCGGAATCTCACCGCTTCCTAGAAACCTCGACCTCGTCATGGCCAGCTGGGCGCTGGCTCACGCCGGTTGATCCAACCACACGCGCGTCAGGGTGCTGGCATTTCACTTCTTTTTCAGAAGCCGCTTGACCTCGCCCCAGGCCCGTGTGTTGAGGATCTGCTCGGGGCCGAGCCACGCGCGCCTCGCCTGCGCAACGCCGAACTCGAGGTTCTCGAGCGCCGAGATCTGGTGCGCATCGCTCGAGATGGCGATCTTCACGCCAGCCTCGCCGGCCAGGCGCGCGTGCGCGTCGCGCAGGTCGAGCCGGTCGGGCTGCGCGTTGATCTCGAGGAACGTCCCCGTCTCGACGGCCTTCTCGACGACCCGCTCGAGGTCGATGTCCGCCGGGCCGCGCCGGTTCAGCTTGCGCCCGGTCAGGTGGCCGATGCAGTCCACGTGCGGGTTCTCCATCGCCGCGAGGACCCGGTCGGTGAGGTCGCGGTCGAACGCGGAGTGCACCGAGGCCATCACCCACTCGCGGTCGCGCAGGATCTCGTCCGCCACGTCGAGCGACCCGTCCGGCCGGATGTTGACCTCGATCCCCTTCAGCAACCGGAAGCGGCCGAGCCGCTTCTGGACGGCGTCGATCTCCTTCGACTGCGCCTCGAGGCGCCCCTCGCGCAGGTAGTGGGAGTGGTCGGTGACCGCGAGGTACGCGTGGCCGAGGCGGCGCGCCGTGAGCGCCATCTCCTCGATCGTGTTCTTGCCGTCCGAGGACCAGGTCGAGTGCGAGTGCAGGTCGCCGCGCAGGTCGCCGAGCTCGACCAGCTCGGGCAAGCGCCCCTCGCGGGCAGCCTCGAGCTCGCCCATGTTCTCGCGCAGCTCGGGCGGAATCCAGGCGTAGCCGAGCCGCTCGTAGAGGGCCTCCTCGGTGCGGTCGGTCAAGACCTCGCCGCTCTCGGTGTCCTGGACGCCGTACTCGGAGACGGAGAGCTTGCGCCGCACGGCGTTCTCGCGGAGCGCGACGTTGTGCGCCTTCGAGCCGGTGAAGTGCTGCAGCAGGTTGCCGTACGAGTCCGGCGGCACGACGCGGAGGTCGAAGCGCAGGCCGTCATTGCCGACCACGGTCGCCTTCGTCTTGCCCTTCGCGACGATCTCGTCGACCCAGGCCAGCTGCGTCAGGTACTCGGTGAGCGCGCCCGGGTCGCTCGCGGTGGCGATGATGTCGAGGTCGCGGACCTGCTCCTTGAGGCGGCGGACGCTGCCCGCCTCCGACACCTGCTCGGCAGCCGGATGCTCGCGAAGCACCGAGACGACGGCCCGCACCGCCGGCAGGGCGTGCCCGAGCAGCGGCCGCTTCTCGATCTCGACCTGGGGGGCTGCGAGCGCCTGCAGGAGCTTCTCCTCGGTCTTGGCGCCGAGGCCCGAGAGCGTGCGTAGCTGCTCGGACTCGGCCGCCTGCCGGAGCCCGTCGAGCGTGTCCACGCCGAGCTCCTTCCAGATCCGGCGCGCCGTCTTCGGGCCCAGCCCGGGCAAGCGCATGAAGGCGACGACGTCGATCGGGACCCGCTCGCGGCGGTCGGCAAGTGCCGTGATCTGGCCGTCCTCGACGATCTGCACGATCTTCTCCTCGATCGTCTTGCCGATCCCGGTCAGGTCCTTCGCCTTCCCTTCGACTGCGAGCTGTGCGATCGAGCCGCCCGTCTCGCGCATGACCTGCGCCGCGCGCCTGTACGCCAGCGGCCGGAACTGATCGCTGCCTTCGAGCTCGAGCATGTCGGCCAGCAGGTCGAACTGGTCGGCGACGTCGGCGTTGCGCGGGAGCGTCTTGGCCATCACCGCGATGATAGGGGTCACTTGCTCGTCGTCTGCCTGCCCACCTACAACGAGCGCGAGAACCTCGAGCGGATGGTCGCGGCTCTTCGCAGCCTGGACCTCGACGACCTCCACGTGCTCGTCGTCGACGACAGCTCGCCGGACGGCACCGGCCAGATCGCCGACCGCCTCGCCGCCGCGGACGAGAAGGTGCACGTCCTCCACCGGCCACAGAAGGAAGGCCTCGGGCCGGCGTACCTCGCGGGCTTCCGCCGGGCGCTCGAGCTCGGCGGCGACCTCGTCTTCGAGATGGACTGCGACTTCTCCCACGACCCGGCCGACGTTCCGCGTCTCGCGGCTGCTGCGGCGCACGCGGACCTCGTGCTCGGCTCGCGCTACGTGCGGGGCGGCGAGGTCGGGAACTGGGGCCCGCTGCGCCGGTTCGTCTCGCGGGGCGGGTCGCTCTATGCGCAGATCCTGCTGCAGCTGGGCGTGCGCGACCTGACCGGCGGGTTCAAGTGCTACCGCCGCGCCGTCCTCGAGCGGATCGACATCGATGCGATCACCTCTCTGGGCTACGCGTTCCAGATCGAGACGACCTATCGCACGCTGCGGGCGGGCTTCCGGGTCGTGGAGGTTCCCATCCGCTTCGTCGACCGGCAGGTCGGCCACTCGAAGATGAGCAAGGCGATCTTCCTGGAGGCAGTCTGGAAGGTGCCGCTGCTGCGGGTGCGCGCGCTGCTCGGCCGAATGTAGTTTTCAGGCATGCGCGAGGTCACGGACGCGACCTTCGAGCAGGACGTGCTCGGCTCCGGGCGCCCGGTCGTCGTCGACTTCTGGGCTCCCTGGTGCGGCCCGTGCAAGGTGGTCGAGCCGGTGCTCGCCGAGCTCGCCGCCGCCCACCAGGAACGCGTCGAGCTCGTGCGGCTGAACGTCGACCGCAACCACGTCACGGCCGCGCGCTACGACGTGCTCTCGATCCCGACCGCGATTCTCTTCGCGGACGGCGAAGCCCGCGAATCCGTCGTCGGCGCCCATTCACGCGCCCAGTACGAGCGGGCGTTCGCGCCTTGGCTGAGCTCGCCTACGCCGGCTGCTTCGCCGGACTGACCGCGGCGCGAGTCCTCCCGGCTTTGACCTTCCCACGCTCGTCCCTGTCTCCGCCGATGCGTACCCGGGGGTCGAGCATGCCGTAGATGACGTCGACGAAGAGGTTGAGCATGACGATCAGCAACGACATGAAGACGGTGATCGCCATCAGCACCGGCAGGTCGCGGCGGGCGAGGCTCTGCGTCAGCAGGCGGCCGGCTCCAGGGAGGCCGAAGACGGTCTCGATGAAGAGCAGATTCCCCATCCAGTAGCCGAGATCCATGCCGAGCATCGTCACGACGGGCAGCATCGCGTTGCGCAGCACGTGCGACTTGAGCACCTGCGCGCCCGAGGCGCCCTTCGCGCGCGCCGTGCGCACGTAGTCCTCGTTCATCGTCTCGATCACGCTCGCCCGGATCATTCGCGCGTAGAGGGCTGCGTAGAGAGCTGCGAAGGTCAGCCACGGGAGCACCAGATGCCAGGCCCACTGGACGAGCCCGCCGCAGTAGTACTGGGTCGTCGTCAGGTCGCAGTACCCGCCTCCGACCGGGAAGAGGTGCGCCCTGTACCCGAGCACGTAGGAGAGGACGAGCCCGAGCCACACCGGGTGCGCCGCGACGCCGATCAGGACGAAGACGGTGGCGAACCGGTCGAGCAGCGATCGCGGCCGCAAGGCGGACAGGATCCCGATCGGGACGGCGACCAGGATCCACATGAGCGCGCCGCCGAGGACGACCGAGAGCGTGACCGGCAACGCGTCGACCAGTACGGAGTTCACGCTCCGCTCGTTGGCCCACGACTCGCCGAACGAGCCGTGGCCGATACGCCAGATGAAGAGGCCGTACTCCTTGTAGATCGGCCCGTCGATCTCGACCGACTCGCGGAGGTTGATCGACTCACGGTCCGTGCCGCGTCCGGTGGTCCCAGGGGTGGCCGGAACGAGGAAGAAGAGCGAGTAGCAGACCATCGTGATCGCGAGCAGGAGCACGACCGCCCACAGCAGCCTGGTCACGATGAATCGAATCACGCCTCCGCCCAGGGTCGCAGCAGGGCCGCGGGTGCGTCAAGCGCGGTTGAAGTGGTCCCACCCTCCCACCTCGAACGGCAGGCCCTCGAGCAGGAGGCTGACGCCTTCGCCGGGCTCGCAGCGACCGATCTCGGCGAAGCGCCCAGGATCCTCCACGGCGGCGAGCAGCTCGAAGTCCTCGCCGAAGCCGAGGTCCGTGAGTTCGGCTCCCTCCGCAAGTGGGACACGCTCTAGCTGGATTACGCAGCGGACGCCGGAGCGGATGGCGAGGTGGCCGGCGTCGACGGCCAGGCCGTCCGAGACGTCGAGCATGGCGTGCGCGACGCGGGCCAGGTCGCGACCTTCGTCGAGGCGCAGCGGCGGGCGCACGTAGCTCTCGTGCCGGAACGCGGCGCCGGCCGCCCCCAGCGGCCCGGTCACGACGAGGCGGTCCCCGGGACGGGCACCGCCTCGCCCCGGGACGCGCTCCGAGTGCCCGAGAGCGGTGACGGAGAGGACGACGCGCTCCGACCGCGACGTGTCCCCGCCGCGAACCGGCACCCCGGCCTCCGCAATGCCTTCGTAGAGCTCGACGACGTCGGAGAGAACGGACTCCGGCGGCAGCGCGAGGGTGACCACCAGCGCCTCGGGCGTCGCGCCCGACGCGGCGAGGTCGCTGAGGTTGACCGCGGCCACGCGCCAGCCGAGCTCTCGCCAGGAGAGCCAGTCAAGGCGGAAGTGCACGCCCTCGAGCAGCGCGTCCTGCGTGACGACGAGACCGCCGGCGAGCTCGGCTGCGTCGTTCTCGATCCGCTCGACTAGGCCCCGCTGCTCGAGCTCGGCCAGCAGGCCGAGCTCACCGAGCTGCGAGAGCCTCATCGATCAGCACGCGCAGCCGCTTCGCGTCCCGGGCCGCCCGGATCACCGCGACTCCGTCGGCGCCGGCCCGGATGCAGTCGGCCGCGTTCGTCGCGTCGATCCCACCGATCGCGATGACGGGCACGGGGAGGCCGCGCATCGCCTCCAGGCCTTCGAGCCCGATCGGGAGCGTGGCGTCTTCCTTCGACGGAGTCGCCCAGACCGGGCCGGCGCCCACGTAGGCCGCGGGCACCTCGGCGGCGGCTCGAGCCTCTTCCTCCGTGGCCGCAGAGATGCCGACCGCCAGCCCGGCCGCGATCGCCCGCTCAGCGCCCTCGTCGTCCTGCCCGAGGTGCACGCCGTCCGCGCCGAGCTCCAGGGCGGCCTCGAAGTCGTCGTTGACCACGAACTCGACCCCGTGCAGCGAGCAGAGGTGCCGAAACGGACGGCCTTCGTCGACGACCTGTTCGGTCGAAGCGCCCTTCAGGCGCAGCTGGACGACCGTCGCGCCTCCCTCGATTGCGATCTTGGCGGTCTCGAGGTCGCTGACGATCGCGTGCAGCTTCATTCGACGCGTGCCCGCCCGTCCAGGGTCTCAGGGTCGAGGTTGTAGAGGGCGTCGTAGAGACCGGCGTGGAACGTGCCCGGCCCCTTCGCGTCGCGGGCCGCGTTCTCTCCTGCGACCCCGAAAGCGACGAGCGCTTCGGCCGCGGCCTCCAGCGGGCGCTCCGAAGCCACTGCGAGGAAGCAGCCGGTCACTGCGGTCGCCATGCACCCGGTGCCGCTGACCGTGCCGAGCAGCTCGTGGCCGTTGGCGACCGCCAGCGCCCGCTCGCCGTCGGAGACGTGGTCGACGGGCCCGGTGACGGCGGCCACGCAGCCGAGCTCGCGTGCCGCAGCCTGGGCGAGCTCGGCGCCGGAATCGCTCGCTCCGATCGACTCGACGCCGCGGATCTCGGCCTGGCGCTCGGCGAGGGTCGCGACCTCCGCCGCGTTGCCGCGCACGACCGCGATCTCCCGCTCGGCGAGGATTCGCTTCGCCGTCTCCGTGCGGAACCGGGTCGCTCCCGCCCCGACCGGATCGAGGACGACCGGCACGCCGGCGCGGTTCGCGGCCTGCGCGGCAAGCAGCATCGACTCGATCCAGTACTCGGAGAGCGTGCCGATGTTGAGCACGAGCGCGCCGGCCACGCTCGCCATCTCCTCCACCTCCTCGTGCGCGTGCGCCATGACCGGCAGCGCGCCGAGGGCGAGCGTTGCGTTCGCAGTCTCGTTCATGACGACGTAGTTCGTGATCTGGTGGACGAGCGGCTTGCGCTCGCGAAGGGCGCGCAGGTCGGCGCCGGTGGTCACGGTCATGCGGCTCCTCTCCGGGCACCCGTGCCCGGGTGTAGCCTGGCACGGAGATGGAAAGCGTCGACCGGCCCCTCGCCCGCTCCAATCTCGACCAGGCCGCGCGCAACGGCCCCCGAGGCGGCTTTGGCAGCCTCGCGCGCCGCTTCTTCGAGGCTCGCACCGCGGGCGAGGTAGGCGGCCAGCGTCGCCGAGTGCGTGCAGCCGGCGCCGTGGGTCGCGGCGATGTCGTGGCGGTCGACAGGGATCTCGACGTGCGTGCGTCCGTCGAAGAGGTGGTCGACCGGCTCGACGCCGTGACCCCCCGTGACGATGACCGCCGGAGCCCCGAGCTCGTGCAGCAGCGCTGCGAGCTCGCGGCGGGAGCCCGTCGACCCGGTCAACGCCTCGGCCTCGGGCAGGTTCGGCGTGATCACGGTCGCGAGCGGAAAGAGTCGCGTAACGAGCGCGTCGACGGCGTCGTCCTGCAGCAGCTTGGCACCGGAGCTGGCGACCAGGACCGGATCGACGACGAGCGGCACGCGGTGGTCGGCCAGGAAGTCGGCAACGTTGTCGATCAGCGCACTGGAGAAGAGCATCCCCGTCTTGGCGGCGTCGACGCCGATGTCGTCGAAGACCGCCTCGAGCTGCGCGCGGACGAACTCCGAGGGCACCTCGTGGACGGCTCTTACTCCCGTCGTGTTCTGCGCGGTCAGCGCGACGATCACAGTCGAGCCGTGGCAGCCGGCGGCCGCAAAGGCCTTCAGGTCGGCCTGGATCCCCGCTCCGCCCCCGGAGTCGGAGCCGGCAATCGTCAGACAGCTTGGAATCGTCAACTCTCTCCCTTCGCCGGTCAGGCGCGGGGGAACCCAGGGTTCCCCCGTGAGCCCCCTCCTTCACACCTGCCGATGAACGACGCGTCACGGCTCCCGCCGGGCAAAGCCCGGCTCCGCCCACAACGGCCTCTGGTAATCCAGCTTGTGATTTCTCCTCCCTTCGCCGGCATGACCCGGATCAGGTTCTGCGGGTGTGTTCTCAGCCTCGACGACGAGGCACCCCGGTCGCTCCACGTTACCATCGGCGCATGGGGCAAGAGCTGCGGGCTCTGTTGGAGGACGCGTCGCTCCTCACGATCGGCGGAGCGATCGTGCTCGGGCTGCTTTTGGTCAATTTCCTGCAGAGCTTCGGCGAACTGCTCGTCGGCCTGATCGAGGCTGAACCCGACTCTCCCTTCGACGGCGGCCCGCCTAACTCGTTCAAGGTCGGAGACCGCTTCGTGCACTACGGCCCGCTTTTGAGCAGCACGATCGCTCTCGCCGGGGCCATCGCCACGTTCGTCTTCCTGAGAAGGTGGCTCGAACGCGCACGCTCGAACGAGTAGTGGCTACGAGAGTCGCGTCGTGGGCTGACCTCCTCGTCGGGGAGGAGCTCGCCTATCTCGGCTCCGAGCCGGAGCGCGAGGCGCGCAGCGCCCCGTTGCCCGCCGAGCTGCCGACGCCGCTCCGTGACGCGCTCGCGGTACAGGGCATCACGTCGCTCTACGGACATCAGGCGGAGACGTGGGAGGCGGCCGCGCGCGGAGAGCACGTCATCGTCACGACCGGCACCGCGAGCGGCAAGACGCTCGCCTTCAACCTGCCCGTGCTGGCGGCGCTCGCCGAGGAGCCGAAGCAGCGGACGCTCTACCTCTATCCGACGAAGGCCCTCGCGCAGGATCAGGTCCGCGCGCTGGGTGAGCTCGGGCTGAAACGGATGCGCCCGGGGATCTACGACGGGGACACGCCGACCGAGCAGCGCTGGCAGATCCGGAAGTGGGCGAACCTGATCCTCACGAACCCGGACATGCTCCACGTCGGGCTCCTCCCGCACCACGACCGCTGGGGCGACGTGCTCACGAACCTGCGCTACGTCGTCGTCGACGAGGCGCACGTCTACCGCGGCGTCTTCGGCTCGCACGTCGGCAACGTGCTGCGCCGGCTGCGGCGGCTGGCGCGCGTGTACGGCGCCGATCCGCAGTTCCTCTTCGCCTCGGCGACAATCGCGAACCCGGGCGAGCTCGCACGCTCGCTCGCGGGCGTCGACGTGACAGTGGTCGGCGCGGACGCGGCGCCGCGCGCGGAGCGGACGATCGCGCTCTGGAACCCGCCGCTCACGGACGAGGAGCTCGGCCTGCGGGCGAGCCCGCTGGCTGAGGCGTCGAAGCTGATGGCCGACCTCGTCTCGCGCGGACTGCGCTGCCTCGTCTTCGCGAAGAGCCGTCGCGCCGCCGAGCTGATCCATCGCTTCACCGTCGAGCGGCTCGGCGACGCGTCGATGCTCTCGCCCTACCGAGCCGGCTACACGCCCGCGCAACGGCGCGACATCGAGCAGCGGCTGTTCCGCGGCGAGCTGCTGGGCGTGAGCGCGACGAATGCGCTCGAGCTCGGGATCGACGTCGGCCTCCTCGACTGCGTCGTCAGCGTCGGCTTTCCCGGAACCGTCGCCAGCCTGCGCCAGCAATGGGGGCGCGCCGGACGCACGGGGCACGGGCTGGCCGTGCTCGTAGCCAGCGAGGATGCGCTCGACCAGTACTTCATGCGCGAGCCGGAGACCTTGCTCGGGCGCCGCGTCGAGGCGGCGATTCTCGATCACGAGAACCCGCGCGTCCTGGACGGTCACGTCGCGGCGGCGGCGTTCGAGGCGCCGCTCGACGAGGAGGACGCCGAAGTGCTCGGCGCCGAGGCTGTCCGGCGGGCGGCCATGCATCCGGAGCTGAAGCGCACCGACGCGGGGTTCGTGTGGGCCGGGCGCGACTACCCGGCCGCGCGCTTCGGCCTGCGCTCGACCAGCCCGGACGTGTTCGCGGTCGTCGACATCGAGACCGGCTCCGTAGTGGGCTCGGTCGAGCGCGAGAAGGCGTACTCGACGGTGCACGAAGGCGCCGTCTATCTGCACCTCGGCGAGCAGTACCGCGTCCTCGCGCTCGACCTCGTAGCGCGCACGGCGCTCATCGAGCGCTTCGACGGCGACTACTACACGCAGGCGAAGAAGGAGACGACGACCGCGATCGAGGAGACGCTGCGCGCGGAGCGGCGCCTCGGCCTCGACCTCTCGTTCGGGCGCGTGAGCGTGACCGAGCAGGTCGTCGCGTACCAGAAGAAGTCGATTCGCGACCAGGCGACGCTCGACCTCGTCGGGCTCGACCTGCCCGAGACGACGTTCGAAACCGAAGCCGTCTGGTACGTCCCGGAGCCCGAGATGCTCGCGGGCCTCGAGCAGATGCCGCGCCTGCTCGGGACGCTGCACGCGGCGGAGCACGCGATGATCGCGCTCCTCCCGCTCTGGGCGATGTGCGACCGCTGGGACATCGGCGGGCTCTCGACGAACCTCCACTTCCAGACCGGGCGGCCGACGATCTTCGTCTACGACGGCCATGCGGGCGGGGTCGGGATCACCGAGCGCGGGTTCGACGCGTTCGAGGGCTGGGTCGAGGACACGGCGAGGATGCTGGCCGGCTGTCCCTGCGAGAGCGGCTGCCCGTCGTGCGTCCAGTCCCCGAAGTGCGGCAACCTCAACGAGCCCCTCGACAAGGCGGGCGCATTGACCCTGCTCGAGCGGATGCTGGCGGCGCGCGGATGAGCGTCGAGATCGTCTTCGAGACACATTCGACGAGCACGGACAACGAGGCTGGCATCGCGACCGGGTGGCTGGAGGGCGAGCTCTCACCGACGGGGCGGCAGCAGGCCCACGAGCTCGGGGCCCGCCGGCGGGCGGACGGCCTCGCCGCGGTGTTCACGTCGGATCTCGGGCGGGCGGTCGAGACGGCTCGGATCGCCTTCGCCGGCTCGGGGATACCGGCGCACCGCGACCCGCGCCTCCGGGAGTGCGATTACGGCAAGCTGAACGGTGCGCCCGCCTCCGTGATCGAGCGCGAGCGGGCACGGCGCGTGGACGAGCCGTTTCCCGGCGGCGAGAGCTACCGCCAGGCGGTCGAGCGCGTCCGCGAGTTCCTCGGCGACGTGGCTCCCGAGTTCGAGGGCCGGCGCATCATCGTCATCGGGCACTCGGCGACGCGCTGGGCTCTCGAGCATCTCCTCGCCGGGGCCGATCTGGCCGAGCTCGTCGCCGCGCCGTTCTACTGGCAGGAAGGCTGGTCGTTCGTGCTCGAGACTGCTAGCCGAGACGCGTGAGAGCCAGATCGACCGCTTCCGCCGGCGTTGCCGCGCGCTCGATGCCCTCGCCGGCGACCTCCCAGCCCGGTTCGAGGACGACGACCGGGCGGCCGAGGCGCCGCGCGAAGGCGATCTCGGCGAGCGTGCCCCAGCTCCCGCCGATCGCGATCGCCGCATCACCCGAGGCCACGACGGCGAGGTTGCGCGCGTGGCCGACGCCGGTGGCGACCGCGTGGTCGATCCACTCGTTCGCGTCTGCGGGGCGGTGGCCGGGCAAGACGCCGATGGTCGTCCCGCCGGCCGACTTCGCGCCGCGGGCGGCGGCCGCCATCACCTCGCCGAGGCCGCCGGTGACCACGACGCAGCCCCGCTCGGCCAGCAGCCGCCCGACCTCCTCGGCGCGCTCCTCGTTCTCGGCACCGCTGCCGATGACCGAAACCTGCTGCTTCTCCCTTGGGTCCGGTACCCCCGACCTCCTCCCCAAGGCGAGCATAACGGCGAATTCCGCACGCATGGGTGACGCGCTTGTGCCGACTTCGTGCCGGGTATGGACGACCCGCCACCCCGCCTCGCTGTTACAAGACACCGCATGGCCGGTCAACGGGAGGCACGCGGCGGGACCCTGATCCTCGGCGGAGGCTTCGCCGGCTCGTACGTCGCCCGCTACCTCGGCCGAGACGGGGCGACCATCGTCAATCCGGTCAACTTCATGCTCTTCACGGCTCTCCTCCCCGAGGCTGCGTCCGGCACGCTCGAGCCCAGGCACGCCGTCGTCCCGCTCCGGCAGAGGTGCCCCCACGCCGAGCTCCTGGTCGGACGAGCGACGGGAGTCGACCTCGAGCACCAGGTCGCGCGTGTAGAGGTGGACGAAAGCGTCCAGACCATCGGCTACCGGCAGCTCGTCGTCGCGCTCGGCGCCGTCTCGCGCGTGCTCCCGATCCCCGGGCTCGCGGAGCACGGGCTCGGCTTCAAGGATCTCGCCGAGGGGATCCACTTGCGCAACCCCGTGCTCGGGCGGCTCGAGGCCGCCTCCGCCGCGACGGCGGAGGCCCGCCGCCGCGGCGAGCTGACG
>JBKPFP010000126.1:0-7415 GCA_046744435.1 Actinomycetota bacterium
TTCTTCCTCCGGACGCTCCCGGCGGCCGGCTACCGGAACCTGTCGGGCGACGCGGAGATGGACGAGGCCGAGCCTTCCTCGCAGGCGACGGCCTGCGCGGCAAGTGGAAGGTGAACGGGATCCTCGGTTGCTCGGAGGCGGTGACGCCGACGCTCTACGTCACCCGCTAGTCCTGCGCGGGTCGCCGCCGCCGCGATACGTGATCGCCTCGATCGTGCGCCCGTCGGGGTCGCGGAAGAAGAGCCCGACCGCGATCCCGTGGTCGCGCTCCTCGGACTCGATGCCCTCGGCCTCGAGCCGCCTTCGAACCTGCTCCCGCTCTTCCTCGGTCACGCGCACGCCGGTGTGCTGCCCGGCGCCGTCGGCGTGGTGGAGCGCGATCGCGGTGTTCCCCAGGTACGCCATCACCGGGTGGCCCTCGGTCTTGACGACCCTGGCGCCGAGCACGCGCTCGTAGAAGGCGGCGACCCCGTCCGGGTCGGGCGACTCGAAGGCGACGTGATCGATCCGTGCCATCCTGCGGCGCACGATGGCGCGCCGCCTCCTGATCGTCAACCCGTATGCGAGCGGGGTCGACGACGAGCGCGTCCGGGCCGTCGCGGAGGCGCTCGGGGACGTCGAGGTGCGGCGCACCGAGCGGCGGGACCACGCCACCGAGCTCGTCCGCGAGGCCGTCGACGCGGAGGCGATCTACGTCTTCTCGGGCGACGGCGGCTTCAACGAGGCGCTGAACGGGCTCGAGCGCGACGTGCCGCTTGGCTTCGTACCGGGTGGGGCCGCGAACGTCCTGCCGCGGGCGCTCGGCCTGCCCCGCGATCCTGTGCGCGCCGCCCGGCTGCTCGCCCAGGCCGAGCCGAGGCGCATCTCGCTGGGGCGGGTCAACGGGCGCCGCTTCGGCTTCTCGGCAGGGATCGGGCTCGATGCCGAAGTCGTGCGCAGGGTGGACGCGCTCGGACGGACCGAGGAGCGTGGCCGGGTCGGCAACCTCCGCTTCACGCTCACACTGCTGCGCGTGGTGGCGGAGCATCGCGGCCGGATCGATCCGGAGCTCGAGATCGCCGGTCACGGGCCTGCCGCGTTCGCGATCGTCGCCAACTGCGACCCGTACACGTATGCCGGCCCCGTGCCGGTGCACGTCGCTCCCGAGGCGCGCTTCGAGCTCGGCCTCGACGTCGTCGCGCCCAGAGCTCTACGTCCGGGCGCCCTTCCGCGCTTCGCGGTCTACGCCCTGCGCGGCCGTGGCCAGGAACGCGCGCGAGATCTCGTCTACGGCCACGACCTCGACCGGATCGAGATCAGCTGCGAGCGCCGGCAGCCGCTCCAGGCCGACGGCGAAGACCTCGGCGATGTGACCGAGGCCGTCTTCGAAGCCGAGCGGAATGCGGTTCGCGTGCTGGCGCCCTGAGGCACCGCTTGCGATATAGTCCTGTCCGGAATATGCCGGTTAGGACTAGTGAGGAGACGCTGACGACGACCGAGTGCGCGGTCCTCGGCCTGCTCACCCACGGCCCCAGGTCCGGGTATGACCTGAAGAAGGCGATCGAAGGCTCGGTCGGCTACTTCTGGGCGCCGGCGAAGAGCCAGATCTACGCGGTGCTTCCGCGGCTGGTCGACTCCGGCTATGCGACGAGCCGCCGCGTCGCCCAGTCGCAGCGGCCGGACAAGCAGGTCTACCGGATCACTGCGCGCGGGCGGCAGGCGCTGAAGGAGTGGATCGAGGACACGCCGACTCCGCCGGAGCCGAACCGCAGCGCGCTGCTGCTCAAGCTCTTCTTCGGCGAGCTCACCTCGCCGGAGGTGCTGGCCGAGCACGTGCGGGAGCGTCGCGAGCTCGCCCTGCAGCTCAAGGAGGAGCTGGACGCGATCGACGCCGGCCCGCACGATCCCGACCTCGACTTCCATGCCAGCCTGACCCGCAAGTACGGCCACCGCTGGGCCGACGGCGTGATCGCCTGGGCGGACGAGGTCGAGCGCGAGCTGTCCGAGCGAGGCGAACGGTGAGGCGGGTGGCGCTTCTCGCCGCCATGGCGGTCGGGCTTGCGGCCGCGGCGGCGGGCGTCTCCGCCTCGCCGGCGAAGACCGTCAAGCTGCGCCCGCTCGTGCTCAAGGAGCGCTGCGTGACGACGGCCGAGCGCCGGCGTGTGCTCAGATTCAAGGCGATCGACGGCGTGCGCCTGATCGGCGTCGAGCTCGGACGCGGACCGCGCGCGGTTCTCCTCGCCCACCAGGGCGGCGCCCCGCCGAACCTCTGCGGCTGGGTCCCGTACGCGCGCACGCTCGCTGCGGCGGGATACCGGGTGCTCGTCTTCGACCACCGGAAGTTCGGGTCGTCGGGGCGGGCTTCGCACTGGCGGCGGGCGGACCGCGTCGACTACGACGTGCTCGGCGCGATCCGGACTCTGCGCGCCCGCGGTGCGAGGAGCATCGTGCTGGGCGGTGCCTCGCTCGGCGGCGCCGCGGTGCTTGCCGCAGCCCCGCACGCGACCCCGGCCGTCGACGGCGTGATCAGCTTCTCGAGCCCGCGGAACTACGTGAACGTCAACGTCCTGGCGGGCGTCGAGGCCTCCAACGTCCCGGTGCTGTTCCTCGCCGAAGAGGACGACGATCCTTTCGACGACGACGCTCGCGCGCTGTTCGAGGCGTCGCCCGCACGGGACAAGCAGCTCGAGATCTACCCCGGCGCGGAGCACGGGTTCCGGCTCCTGCAGAACCGCGCTGCCCGCGCCCTCGTCGGCGCTTTTCTCGCGAGCCACTCGGCGCGCTGATCTAGTCTCGGGGTCATGAGCGAGCGCCTTCGCGCGTTCCTGGCGGTCGCGGGCGTCTCCGCGCTCGTCGCTTTCGTGGCGGTCGCGAGCCGTGGGAACGCGCCCCGGCTGGGCGAAGACGCGCCCGTCGGACGCCCGCCGGCGCTCATCGCCGACTACCTGGCGACGCTCGCGCTGCTGATCGTCCCCCTGGGTGCCGTCCTGATGGTCTGGGGCATGCTGCAGAAGCGGATGGCCCCGAAGCGCAAGGGAGGCGCGGCGATGGGCTCGCCGCTGGCCAGGGTCCTCGCCTTCATCGCGCTTGTCGGCCTCGCGTTCTGGGCCGTGGCGCACTTCGACCGAAACGAAAATGGGCCGCGACTGCCGACCGTTCCCACCCAGACGGCGCCCGCGCCCGGAGCGGGCGGGGACAACCAGAGGCCGCTCGAGCCGCGGTTCAGCTGGCTTGCAGCCCTCACGCTCGGCTCGATCGGGCTCGCCTTCGCCGTCACGTTCGTGATCGCGGCGAGGCACCGGCGGCGCGGGCTCCCGCCCGGGCTCTCGCAGCAGCTCGTGCAGGAGGTGCTCCAGGAGTCGCTCGACGACCTCCGCGCCGAGCCCGATCCGAGACGCGCGGTGATCCGCACGTACGCACGCATGGAGCGCACTTTCGGGGCACACGGCCTGCCGCGCCGGCCCTTCGAGGCACCGCTCGAGTACCTCGAGCGGATGCTCGGCTTCGTCGAGGCGAGCGCGCATTCCGTGCGGCGCCTGACGCAGCTCTTCGAGCGGGCGCGCTTCAGCGAGCACGAGGTCGACGGGCAGATGCGGGACGAGGCGATCGAGGCGCTCGTCGCGCTCCGCGAAGAGCTGTCGGCGGCGCCGGCGTGATCCGTCTCGTCCTCGGCTGGCTCGGCGGCGCCGCCTTGGCGACGATCGGGCTGTTCATCGCGCGGACGATCGCCCCGGGCCGCCACGAGCTCGAGCTCGACGTCTACGTGATCGTCCTCGGGGCGCTCGCCCTGCTCGGGCTCTTCTCCTGGCTGCGGCGCAGCGCGCCTCGAGCGCACGAGTCGCTCCTCGAGCGGGCCCTTCACCGTCCCAGGGCGGAGCCGGAGACGCTGCCCGAGCTCGCGCACCTCGAGCGCGTGCTCGTGATGAGCGCCGCGCAGGAGTTCGACCTCCACTACCGGCTGCGCCCGACCCTGCGCGAGATCGCCGCCGCGCGGCTGGCGGAGCGTGGGTTGCAGCTGGACGCGGGCGGGCCGCTCGTGGAGGGGGCGCTGGGCGACGAGCTGTGGGACGTCGTGCAGCCGGATCGCGTCGCGCCGGAGAACCGGCAGGTGAAGGGCGTCGGCCCCGACGGGATCGAGCGCCTCGTCCGGCGGATCGAGGGCGCTGCGTGACGATCGACGAGCTGCGGCGAGAGGCGAACGCGGTGCTCGATGAGGTCGAGCGCGCGGTTGTCGGCAAGCGCGACGCCCTCGAGCTCGTCTTCCTCGGCCTGCTCGCCGACGGCCACGTGCTGATCGAGGACTTCCCCGGGCTCGCGAAGACGCTCATGGCGCGCGCCTTTGCGAGCGTGACCGGCCTCGGCTTCTCCCGCATCCAGTTCACGCCCGACCTGATGCCCGGCGACGTGACCGGCTCCTCGATCTTCGACCAGCGCGCCGCCGAGTTCGAGTTCCGGCCCGGGCCGATCTTCACGCAGCTGCTCCTCGCCGACGAGATCAACCGCGCCCCGCCGAAGACGCAGGCCGCCCTGCTCGAGGCGATGCAGGAGCGGCAGGTGACGATCGAGGGCACGACGCACCGGCTCGAGCCGCCCTTCTTCGTTCTCGCCACGCAGAACCCGATCGAGTATGAGGGGACGTACCCGCTGCCCGAGGCTCAGCTCGACCGGTTCCTGCTGCGCGCCGAGGTTGGCTATCCGTCGCGCGAGGACGAGTGGGAGGTCGTCGCGCGCCGGATCGAGCGGGCCGCCGACGAGGTCGACCTGGCGCCGGTCGTCGACCGCGCGACGCTGCTCGAGATGCAGGGCGCGCTCGAGCAGGTGCACGTGGAGGAGAGCGTCGGCTACTACATCGTCGACCTCGTCGCGGCGACCCGGGACGCGTCGAGCGTCCAGGTGGGAGCGAGCCCGCGCGGCACGCTCGCCCTGATGAAGCTCGCACGCGGCAAGGCGGCGCTCGCCGGCCGCGACTACGTCGTGCCGGACGACGTCAAGGCGGTCGCGGTGCCCGCGCTCGCGCACCGGCTGACGCTGAGGCCCGAGCTCTGGGTGCAGCGCCTGCGCGCGGACGACGTCGTCCGGGAACTCCTCGACCGGGTGCCGACCCCGGCCGTCGAGCCCGTCCGCGAGTGACGCGCTCGGCGAGCGCGAAGCTCCACGCCTATCCGGGGCTCGCCGCGCTCGGCCTCCTCTCCGCGCTCGCTCTCGGCCGGCCGGAGCTGGCTGCGTTGGCCGTTCCCTTCGTGGCGCTCGCGACGGCGGGCATCGCTCTCGCTCGCGAGCCTCGGCTGCGGGTGCACTTCGAGCTCGACGCCGAGCGGCGCGTCGAGGGAGGCGAAGCCGGGGCCGAGCTCGAGGTGCGGTCGGAGGAGGGCGCCGAGCGGATCACGGTGCTCGTCTCGCTGCCGGCGGGCCTCGAGGCGGCCGGGCCGAACCCGGTCGTGACACGGCTCGAGGCCGGGGAGCCGTTCGAGCACGAGCTGCCGCTGCGGTGCGCGCGCTGGGGCGGGTACGAGGTCGGCGAGGTGATCGTCCGCGTGGACGACCTGTTCGGGTTCCTGTCGTACGAGGACGCGTTCGACCGGCGGCGCCCCCTCAAGGTCTATCCTGGAGCGGAGGCGCTCAACGCGGTGCTGCGGCCGCTCGAGACCCAGGTCTTCACCGGCAACCAGGTCGCACGCGTCCGCGGCGAGGGGATCGAGTTCGCCGATCTGCGCCCGTACGTGCCGGGCGACCGCGTGCGCAAGATCAACTGGCGCGTGAGTGCGCGGCGCGGCGAGCCGTGGGTGAACCAGGCGCACCCGGAACGGAACTCGGACGTCGTGCTCTTCCTCGACACGTTCTACGAGGCGCGGCGGGGAGCGGTCGGCACGCTCGACCTGGCCGTGCGTGCGGCGGCGTCACTGAGTGCGTACTACCTCGCCGAAAAGGATCGTGTCGGGCTCGTCTCGTTCGGCGGCGTACTCAACTGGCTGACGGCGGCCACCGGGCCGGTGCAGGTCTACCGGATCGTCGACTCGCTGATCGACTCGGAGATCGCGCTCTCGTACGTCTGGAAGGACCTCGACGTGCTGCCGGGGCGCACGCTGCCGCCGCGGGCGCTCGTGATCGCGCTCAGCCCGCTGCTCGACGAGCGGGCGACCACGGCCCTCGCCGACCTGCGCGCGCGGGGCTTCGACCTCGTGGTCATCGAGGTCTCCCCGCTGCCGTTCATCGAGCCCGGGTCAGAGCCGTTCGAGGAGCTCGCCTTCTCGCTCTTCCGGCTGCGGCGCGATGCGCTGCGGTCGCGGTACCGCGGCCTCGGCGTGCCGGTGGTCGAGTGGCGGGACGGGGTCCCGCTCCAGGCCGCGATCGAGGAGGTGAACGCATTCAGGCGCCACGCCCGCATCGTGCGCGCGTAGCCACGGCCGGAGCGGGGATCGCCGCCGCCACGGCGCTGGCCGCCGTGCCAGCCCTGCAGGGGCCGCTGCGGCCGCTGCTCTACGCGCTGGCCGCCCTCGCGCTGGCGCTGCTCGCCACCGGGCTCACCGGAGGCTGGGCCTCGCCGGTGAGCGCCGGCCTCGCGCTGCTCGGCGCTGAGTACGCGGTCTTCTTCGCCGCGGGGCCGAGCGGAGTGGACGTCTGGACTCCGCTCTATGCGGCCGGCTTCCTGCTCGCGGCCGAGCTCTCGTTCTGGTCGCTCGAGCACCGGGTGCCGGCCTGGGCCGACCCGGCGGTCCTCGTCCGCCGGCTGCTCGTACTCGCCGCCTGCTGCGCCGGTGGGGCGGCCCTCGCGGCGGCGATGATCGTGGCCGCCGGGGCCTCTGTCGGCGGTGGGCTCGGGCTCGAGCTGGCGGGGATCGCGGCCGCCGTCGGAGTGCTAGCGGTCGTCGCCGCGGTGGCCCGGATCGGCGGTCTGCTGCGGTAGATTCAGGCGAATGGCGCAGGTGCTTCCGGCCGAGCGCGACCTCCGGCGAGTGATCGGCGACGGCGACGCGATCCCGGACGGAGAGGTCGACGGGCTCGCCGACCACGACCTAGTCGAGCTCTACCGCAGCCTCGTCCTGCTACGCACCTACGACGAGCGCTCACTGGTCTACCACCGCCAAGGTCGCATCGGCACGTACGCGATCTTCTGGAACCACGAGGCGATGCAGGCGGGCTCCGTCTACGCGCTCGAGGACGACGACTGGATCTTCCCAAGCTACCGCGAGTCGGCCATCGGTCTCCTGCGCGGCATGCCGCCGGCGACGGTGCTCTCCTGGTGGCGCGGCCACCCGGCCGGCTGGTGGAACCCGCTCGACTACAACGTCGCCTCGATCTGCGTGCCGATCGGGACGCACGTGCCGCACGCAGCCGGGCTCGCCTGGGGCAAGCGGCTGAAGGGCGAGCGCGCGTGCGCGATCGTCTACTTCGGCGACGGCGCCACCTCGGAGGGCTCGTTCCACGAGGGCGCGAAC
>JBKPFP010000277.1:0-4726 GCA_046744435.1 Actinomycetota bacterium
GCCCCGAGGCGTTCCACGCTCCGTCCTCGGACGCACGGGCGACGAAGAGGTCCTGGAGGGTGACGACGTCGCCTTCCATTCCAGAGATCTCCGTGATCTGCGTCACGCGTCGCGAGCCGTCTACGAGCCGTCCGATGTGGACGAGCAGGTCGAAGCCGCCGGAGATCTGCTCGCGGACGGCCTTGACCGGCAGCTCGACGCCGGCCATCAGCACGAGCATCTCGAGCCGGCGCAGCGCATCGCGCGCCGAGTTGGCGTGGATCGTGGTCAGCGAGCCGTCGTGGCCCGTGTTCATCGCCTGCAGCATGTCGAGCGACTCGGCGCCGCGAACCTCGCCGACGATGATCCGGTCTGGCCGCATGCGGAGCGCGTTGCGGACGAGGTCGCGGATCCTGATCTCGCCCTCGCCCTCGACGTTGGGCGGGCGCGACTCGAGCGAGACGACGTGCCGCTGCAGGAGCCGCAGCTCGGCGGCGTCCTCCACGGTGACGATCCGCTCGGCGGGGGGCACGTAGGCGGAGACGGCGTTGAGCAACGTCGTCTTCCCGGTGCCGGTGCCGCCGGAGATGAGGACATTCAGCTTGCCGCGCACGCAGTCGGCCAGGAACTCGGCCGTCTGCTCCGTGAGCGTTCCCAGCCCGACGAGGTGCTCGAGGGTGAGCGCGTCGCGGGCGAACTTGCGGATGGTGAGAGACGGGCCGCGGAGCGCAAGCGGCGGGATGATCGCGTTGACGCGGCTGCCGTCCGGCAGGCGCGCGTCGACCATCGGCGACGCCTCGTCGATCCGCCGCCCGACCTGCGAGACGATGCGGTCGATGATCCGCAGCAGGTGGGCGTCGTCGAGGAAGGACGTCTCGGTCTCCTCGATCCGGCCGGCCCGCTCGACGTAGACCTGGTCGGAGCCGTTGACCATCACCTCGGTGATGCTCGGGTCGTTGAGGAACGGCTCGAGCGGGCCGTAGCCGAGGATGTCGTCGGCGATCTGGCGCTCGAGGTCGGCGCGGTCGCTCGGGCTGAGCGGCGACTCCTCGGCGTTCAGCTCGTCGGTGACGATCGTTCGCACCCGGAGCGCGAGCTCGTCGCTGCCCTCGAGATTGAGGAACGCGCTGCCGAGCCTGGCGATGCAGGTGCGGTGGATCTTCGTCTTCAGCTCTGCGTACGGGTCGCGCGCGCGCTGGGGCATCGGGCCGTGTTCAGCCTGGAGCCGCTCGGAGAGGAGCGAGGTCTCGCGCGAGAAGCCGTTCCGGCCGTTCATCGCCGGCCTCGCAGACGGAAGCGGCGGTGCGTAGCGGTCCCGTTGGCCTGCTCAGGCGCACCCGACGCCGGGAAGACCGACGGCAGCAGCTCGGCGATCGCACGCGAGAACGGGCTGCTCTCGTCGGCGACGACGACCGGCAGCGCGCGGTTGACGGCGGCCGGGACCTGTGGGTCGTCGGGGAGCTCGAAGGCGATCTCCGTGTCCAGGGCCTGCTCGATGTCGTCTTGGTCGACGGCGCCTGCGGCGCCGATGCGATTGGCCACGAGCGAGACGCGCTCCCGGGCGAAGCCGAGGCGGTCGATCGTCTCGAGCCCGATGCGGACGTTCTTGAGCGATGTGATCTCGGGGTTGCTGACGAGCAGCAGCTGGTCACTGTGGTCGAGCGCCGCGAGCAGAGCGGCGTCGAACAGCGGCCCCGTGTCGATCACGACCGCGTCGTAGGCGTTCCGTGCCGCGTCGAGGACGGCCGCGAGCTCGGCCTGGCCGACCGCGTCCGCCTGTTCCGGTCGCTGCGGCGCGGGCAGCACGGCGACTCCCGTCCTGTCGTCGGTCGTGATGAACGACTGCAGCTTCTCGCCGTCCACGTCGCCGCTCGAGGCGGCGAGGTCGGCGATCGTCGCTCGCGGGGTCATGGCGAGCGTCAGCGCCGAGTCGCCGAACTGCAGGTCGAAGTCGACCAGGAGCGTTTTCTGGCCCGAGCGCGCGGCCGCCACAGCGAGGTTCGTGGCCAGCGCGGTCTTGCCGCTTCCGCCCTTCGGCGAGAAGACGGTCACGACCTTGCCGGTCTCGCTTGCCACCGGGGTGATCGCGGCCTTGTGGAGCGCGAATAGCAGCGTCTCGGTGGGCTGGGGCAAGATCAGCACGTCGACCGCCCCCACGCCGAGGCCGGTCTCGACGATCCCGTTCGGGTCGCCGTACGCGGCGAGGATCAGCGGCGCGTCTGCCACTTCACGGAGGCGACGCACCTCCTCGGCGACGTTCGGGTCCGACGAGGACTCGACGACGTGGAGTGCTACGTCCGTCGGCGACGAGCCGTCGGTCTCGCCGAGCCCGAGCATCGAGATGCCGAGCTCGCGGTCGAGCGCCGGCTCGAGCCGGTCGGCGGCTGGGCCGCTCAGGAGGACGCGGAGCTTCGGCGTGTTCCCGTTGCTACCCACGGATGCTCTCCGGGAAGTCGCCGGCGATCTGCTTCGCGGCCGTGCGGGCCGGCATTCCGCGGCCGAGGATGGACTTCAGCGTCTCGAGGCTCGGGCCGCTGTTGCGCGGATGTGCGGTCGGGCGTAGCGCGAGGAACCACTTGCTGTTCTGCAGCGCCCAACTCATCGTCTGGGTCTGGCGGTCGGTCATGACCAGCGTCGTGGAAGCCTTCTCGCCGCTTTCCTCGCCGCCCGGAGCTTCCAGCACGAGCAGGTTCTGCAGGATCACGCGCGACGATGCACGGCTGATGCCGCGGGACGTGTATTGGACGTCGGCGACGACGTCCACGCGGTCGCCGTCCGAGACGGTGCCGGCGAGGAGCTGAGTCGGCTCGCCGGTGACGGCGATGGCACGCTCCCTGCCCGAAAACTTGGCGAAGATGCCGGCCTGCGTCAGCGGCCCGAACTGGCGGAGCGTGATCTGCTCGCCCTTGTGGATCGGATCCGTAGCGACGAGCGAGGTGAGCGGCGCACCGCTGACGACCGAGCCGGGCACTACGGCGCGGCGAGGAACGCTTTCGCTCTTCATGTAGCCGCCGCTGGCGACTGTCGATCCGGCGGTGCCGGCCGGGATGTCGCGCGTGGCGACCAGGACCTTCACCAGGCCGGCGCCCTCGTTGACGCTGTTGCGATAGCTGACGATGTAGGCGCCGATGAGCACGGCCGCCAGTACGGCGAGCGCGACCGGCACCAGGAGGCTTCGAAGTCTGGTCTTGGTCATGGGAGCGTCCTTTCGCTTCTCAATTGGTCAGCGTGATCACGTGCACGCCGAAGTCTTTGCTGGGGTCGGTGATCGGGTTGCCGGCGGCCAGGTCGGTGGCGATGAAGGTCACGAAGTGGCCGGTGAGCTCGTGGTCATGACCGGTCCATTGCCCTACCTCGTCGACGACGAAGGCGGCCCAGCCGATGACGTGGTAGCCCGTGCTCGCGTTGGCGGTGTCGAAGACCGGGAACAGGAGCACGCGCTGCTCGTCGGAGGCGTCCTCGAGCAGATTCTTGATCCCGTTCTTCTCGCCGTTCGCAGGCGGGTAGTCCTCATCGATCGGGAGGAAGTCCGTGTAGCCGTTCTCGAGCCAGTCCTTCATGTCGCCCGCGCCGGCAGTGCCGTCGCGGTCGAGGTCGAGGAGGCCGAACTTGCTCTTCGTCGGATCGAACGGCGAATCCTCGTCGAAGGTCAGGGTCTTCTCCTGGCCGAAGCAACTCGGGTCGGTGACGATGCACGCCATGTCCTTGTGGACGCCGATCGGGGCGACGTCTTTGAGCTGTGCTGGTGCAAACACGCGTGCCTGCGCGTGCGCGCGCACGGTCACCTCGTCGATGTCGAAGATGCGGGCGAAGATGCCTGGCGCTTTCGCCATGGCGGACACGTTGATCGTGGCGACGTCCGGGAAGGACACCGCCGGTGCTGGGATCCCGGCGTAGTTCTTCTGCGCGTAGTCGAGCGCGACGGTTCGCGCATCAGACTGCTCCGTAGGAAGATGCTGGGCGCCGGCGAGCGCGGCTGCGTCGGCGGCGGTCTGTAGCTTCCGCTGCGCGTGGTACCACGAGCCGCCGTCGAGCACGAGCGCGGCCATGCCGACGAGCGCCGTGAGGGCTACGGCGACGAGGACGAACGCCTGCCCGGAGTCGTAGCGGATGCGCGTGAGTAGCGATCTCATTCGAGGCGCTCCGTGGCGTGCGCTGTCAGGTTGCCCGAGGCGCTGAAGCCGGGCAGGCCGATGCTGAAGGGGTACTTGACGGTCAACTTGACCGGATCTCCGGTGTCCGTCCCATCCGGCGTGGTGCAGGTGATCCGGCTGGAGATGGTCTCCCATTGCTTGGCCGAGACCGTGTTCTGGATCGCGGTGGTCGCGGCGGCGCAGGCGCCTGCGGTCCGCTTGACCGCCGCTGCCCGCGCGCCGACGCGAGTCGCGTCGGTGATCGAGAGGTAGTTGTAGAAGGCGAGACCGAACTGGCAGATCCCCAGCACGAGCATCACCAGGATCGGCAGGACGATGACGAACTCGACCATCGCTTGACCGTCCGGGCGCAGCAGCTTCGAGCGAATGTTGTGTGTGCTTATCCACATTTTCGAGTGAAGTTCGTGCCGAGGCCTCCGCCGCAGAGGGAGGCCCCGACACTGACCAGGGTGGTACTCAGCGCCTACGGCGCGGGGTCGATCGCCTTGCTGACCGAATCGATGGCCTTGCCGATGGCCGTGCCGAGGCCCGACCACACGACGAGGAGCAGGACGCCGACGACGATGACCGACAGAACGAGCGCGTACTCGACG
>JBKPFP010000222.1:0-3002 GCA_046744435.1 Actinomycetota bacterium
CCCAGGTCGGCGGCGGCCCGCTCGACGAGCGCACGCGCGACGTCCACCCGGGAGAGGTCTCCGTCCGCCGAGCCGGCTCCGAGCACCGACCAGCCTTCGCGCTCGAGACTGGCCACGATCGCCGCGCCGAGCCGCCCCGTACCGCCTGTGACGAGAGCCCGCATTGGAGTTTGAGTCTAGGCGTAGGGCGAAATCGGGCTTATCCGCACACAATCTTTACAGCGCGAAGGCACCTTTCTTACAGCCAGCGGGCACCTTTTCCGAGATCAACGCGTTCCACTCCATAGCCGTCTAGCTCTAGGGGGAATGGCCGGATGAAGAAGCTACTCATGATCGCTGCGGTGTGTGCGCTCGGCGTCGGTGGGTACGCATTCGCCGCCGGACTCGCCACGAAGAACGTCAACATCCGTAGCACGGGATTCGCACCGAGGAATGTGACCGTCACCGGGGGCGACACCGTGCAGTGGAGGAACCTGGACACGGTCAATCACCAGGTCGTCGCCAACAACGGCTCGTTCGCATCCGGCACGATCGCGCCCGGGAGGACCTTTTCGCGAACGATGAACACGCCCGGCTTCTTTCCGTACCACGACGCGCTGAAGCCGGCGCTCAAGGGCACGGTCAGGGTCGTCGGACCGCCGCCGTCCGTCTCCCTCGGCGTCACGCCGCCGATCGCGACGTGGGGCACGTCTGTCCGCCTGAGCGGGCAGATCACGCCAGCCGCCGTCGGGGACATGGTCTCGATCTTCGCGCAGCCCTATCCGCAGGCCTCGTTCGTGAAGATCGCCGACGTGCAGACGGCCTCGAATGGCGTCTACGACTTCGTGTACCAACCGCAGATCCTCACGGCCTTCAGGGCCCAGTGGAGGGGGAGGACGAGTGCGGTCGTGACGACTGGCATCTCGCCGCAGCTCTCCCTCGTCAAGATCGGCTCCTGGTACGTCGCGCGCGCGCGCGCGTCGAAGTCGTTCTCCGGGCGCTGGGTCTACGCGCAGCGCCTCAACGCGTTCGGCCAGTGGGTCAGCCTGCGCAAGGTCGTGCTCAACCGGCAGTCGGCGCAGCGGTTCAAGCTCCTGCTGCCGCGCGGCCGCTCGCTCGTTCGTGTCTACATGGGAACGAACCAGGCTGGGGCCGGTTACCTCTTCGGCGCGAGCCAGAACCTCTCCGTTCGCGTTCGCTAAACGCTCACGCTCACGGGGGAACCCATGGTTCCCCCGTGAGCCCCCTCCTTTCGGGCGTTCGCGCGGTTAAGACGTTTCAGGAGTCGGCGGATGGTGGCTCGCGGCCATGGTTTTCTGGCGCAGTTGGCCTCCCGCGGGGCTCAGCCCGGCTCCGGCGGCGGATGTTGTGGTCTCCGAGTTGGTTGTTGGCTTAGGAGGCTGTTGTGCCTACTCGGCCTGTGGCTTTGGCGTAGCGCTCGGCTACCGCGGGCCAGTTGACGACGTTCCACCAGGCTTCGAGGTAGTCCGGGCGGCGGTTCTGGTACTTCAGGTAGTAGGCGTGCTCCCAGACGTCGATGCCTAGCAGAGGCTCGTCGGACTGCATGATCGGGGAGTCCTGATTGGCGGTGGAATAGACCGCTAGCCCTGTGCCGTCGTGGACCAGCCACGTCCAGCCGGAGCCGAAGCGGTTCACCCCCGTCTCGTTGACCTGCTTCTTCAGGTCGTCGAGCGAGCCGAAGGTGTCGGCGATCGCGTCCGCGAGGTCGCCCTCGGGCTCGCCGCCTCCGTCGGGGCTCATGATCTCCCAGAAAAACGAGTGGTTCGCGTGGCCGCCCGCGTTGTTCCGGACGACGGTCCGCTTGTCCTCGGGCAAGGTCTCGAGGAGCGTCAGCACCTGCTCGACGGTCTCGTCGGCCCATTGCGTGCCTTCGAGGGCGGCGTTCGCCTTGTCGACGTACGCCTGGTGGTGCTTGTCGTGGTGGAGCCGCATCGTCTGCTCGTCGATGTGCGGCTCGAGAGCGTCGTAGCCATACGGTAGAGGTGGAACCTCGTAGGCCATCTCAGGCTCCTTTCGTTCGCTCAATGGTTGAGGCTACACCTGCGCGCTATGCTCGCCGCGCCCACCGTTCGGAAGGAGGCCCATGGCCACGCTCGTCTTCAACGCCGAGGAGATCACCCCCCGCGAGCTCAAGCCCGCGCTCTTCGAGCTCGACGGCATCTCGCGTGAGGCGGTCGAGGCGCACTACAAGCTCTACGAGGGCTACGTGAGCAAGCGGAACGAGATCCTCGGCAAGCTCGCCCAGGTCGACCTCTCCGCCGGGAACCAGGTCTACTCGGAGGTGCGGGCGCTGAAGGTCGAGCTCAGCTTCGCGGTCGGGGGCGTCAAGAACCACGAGATCTACTTCGAGCATCTCGGCGGCGAGGGCGGCGATCCGAGCGGGTTGATCGGCGACCTGATCGAGCGCGACTTCGGCTCGGTCGACGACTGGCGCGCCGACCTGAAGGCGACCGGCATGGCCGGACGGGGGTGGGCCTGGACTGCCTACGACTGAGACGAGGGACGGCTCTTCAACTACATCGGCGACGCGCAGACCACGTTTCCGATCTGGAACGCCACGCCGCTCGTGGCGCTCGACGTCTACGAGCACGCCTACTTCCTCGACTACCGCACCGACCGCGCCTCGTACATCGACGCCTTCTTCGACAACCTCGACTGGACGACCGTGAACGACTGGGCGTCCGCGTACCAGATCAGTCTGAGATAGACAGACACACGCTGGCCTTCATCGTCGTCGGCTACCTCGCCGGCAGCCTTCCCTTCGGGTACTGGGTGGTGCGCGCGGCACGCAGCGTCGACATCTCCACGCTCGGCAGCGGCAATGTCGGCGCGACGAACGTCTGGCGCGTGTTCGGCCCGCGCCTCGGCCTCACAGTGGCGCTGCTCGACGTCGCGAAGGGCTTCGCGCCCGCCCTCGCCGCGACGCTGGTCATCGTGGCGGCCGTGTCGCTGCCGGTGGGGGCGGTGCTGCTCCGAGAGCCCTGGCCCGTGCTCGTCTTCTC
>JBKPFP010000461.1:0-6367 GCA_046744435.1 Actinomycetota bacterium
CACCTTGTAGTTGCCGATGTAGGCCCTGGGCGCGACGCCCGAGAGGCGCCCGGAGCCCGTCGAAGTGCGGTAGTTGCCCGCGGCGATGCCTGCGACGTGGGTCGCGTGCGCCGACAGCGCCGGATCGAACGGCCGGCGGGAGTAGCGCCACTTCGGCGAGGCGGGGGCGAACGCGCGGGCGACGATCACCTTGCCGTTCGTGAAGGCCCGCTGACCCTTCGGGTACCCGCGCGGCATGGCATACCCGGCCGCGGAGAAGAACGGGTGCGTGCGGTCGAGGCCGTCGTCGATGATCCCGATCTTGATCCCGTTGCCCGCGGTCTGGAGGGCCGGGCCCCAGAGCGCGGGCGCGCCGATGAAGCCAGGGGTCGTCGAGAGGCGCGGGGCGTAGCGGACGCCGGGCTCGACGGAGGCGATGCCGGGCAGGCGGCGCAGCGTGTCGACCTCGCCGGCCGGCAGGACGACCGCGAGCCCGTTCAGGACGACCTGATAGCGCCAGCGCACGCGCGCGCCGGGGATCTCGGCGGCGATGCGGTCGACCACCAGCTGCTGGTCGTGCGCGATCTCTTGCAGGCGCGACGTCGTGCCCGCGGAGGCGAGGTCGACCTTACGAGTGCCCCCGGAATCGCTGAGCGCGGGCGCCTTCAGGAGCGCGACGACCTCGACCTCTGCGCCGGTCCGCGGCGGAGCTGCGGCACCGCCGGCGAGCGCCGGCAGCGCGGCCGCGACCCCGATGAACAAGACAAAAAAGGCCCGTTTCAGGCCGGACATGGTAGTCGCAGGCATGCGGCTACACTGGTGTTCCAGCGCGCGGATGTGGCGGAATTGGTAGACGCGCACGGTTCAGGTCCGTGTGGGGGAGACCCCGTGGAGGTTCAAGTCCTCTCATCCGCACCTAAGGCTGCCTGCGGCTTGTGAAGGCGCCGTAAAGGCAGCCGTCGCCACTCGCGCGCGGCATATCTTGTGCGACGAGGCGGTTCGTGAAATCCTCCGCTCGTCACCGGGGGAGGGAGGAGGCGACCCTGTAGCAGCTGAGCATTGGGCGGGAGCCCGGGTGCCGTCAGCCGCGCTACCCCGCGAGTGACCCCCGTGAACTCGGAAGGTGTTGAGCATGAAGAAGTCCTTGATGATTCTTGTCCTCGTGACGACGTGCGCACTTGGGTTGAGCGCCGGCGTGCAGACGGCGAGCGGAGACGACGGAGCGACCGTCACCCGCGCAACGCTTGCCTCCTTCTTCGTCGACGAGAATGGCGTCTTCTATCCCGCGACTTGCGACGAAGTGCAGGTGATCAATCGGAATCAACGCAAAGAGACGTTCCACTGCACGTTCGATGCGGCAGTACCGCCGCCTCTGGTGTGCGACACCTCGATCGGCTGTGTTTGGTTCTCCGACTTCGACGGCGCGGAGTCGACGTCGACGCATTTCGTGATCACCCGGTCCGGACTGATGGTCGGGTGGGCCCTGTACTGACAGCCGCTTACGCGGGCGTCTCTATCGAGACGCTCGGAGTGGTAGTGGCATCGACCCCAGCGGCCCTGGCTGAACGCCGAGCCGTTGGGGCTCGACCGACCGACTAGCCGACCTTGCCGATCGTGTGGTGCGAGACGGCCCACCACCCGAACAGGCCCTGGTGGTCGCTCCCGCCTTCGCGCGCGCTCGCGAGGATGTCCCGGTGCGTCGGCTGTCCGAGACGCTCGTGGGTCCAGACGATGACCGCGTCGTTGCCGTCGAACCAGCAAAACCTGCGCCCTCCGGGCTTGCCGGGGCCGTGTGACCACGGTCCTTCTCCGCCCCAGCTGAGGCCCGTGCACCTGCCCTGGTCGGGTGCGACGCCGTGCCGGCGCCGTTCGGCTTCGAATGCGGCTTTCAACGCCGGGCCGTTCCGGTAGGAAGAGACCTGCCACCGGTCCGGGGAGAACGCTGTCCCGCCGGCCTCCGGGACGCAAACGGCCGTTTCCACGGCGTTGATATCCGGAACTTGTTGCTTGACGCATGTCTTCCGCAGGCTGGCCGGAATCAAGGCGGTGATGTTGGCGATCGGCGCCTGCGCGACGGGCTCCGTCTGCGTGTCGCCTACACCGCTGGCTGCGGTGCCTTCGTCGCCCGCGTTCCCGCCGGTGAGGTAGACGACTGTGGCGGCCGTTACGGCGGCAATCGCCACGACCGCGAGGCCGACCCCCCAACCGAGACGCCTTTGCCCGCCGAAAAACATCACGATCCACGGGCGACTCTCTTCCTGCTCTTCCTCGGGCGCGGCGCGGATCACGCGAAGAGGCCGAGCAATGCCCTTCAGATTGGCCCGTCCTCTGTCGATGAAGCGGACGCCTGGAAGCCGGCCGGCCAGGCGGCTGCTGCCCTCGCTGACGAGGACTTCGCCGCCGCGGGCGAGTGCGCACAGCCGCGCTGCCACATTGAGCGCCGCGCCACGGAAGGTGCCGTCGTCGAGCTCGATCGCCTCACCGGAGTCGATCCCGATGCCGACGTGGAGCGGGAGGTCGGAGTCGGCGTCGGTCTCCTCTGCGAAGGTCCGCTGGAGATCCATGGCGGCCCGAATCGCCTGCCGCGTCGAGTCGAACACGGCCAGGGCCTCGTCGCCTCGGACCTCGATCAGCGCGCCACCGCGCACCTGCAGGCTCTCCTCGACGAGGTCGCCGAACTTCGCGGTCAGCCGCGCGGAGGCCTCATCGCCATGTTGCTCCGTGAAGCGGGTGTACCCCCGGATGTCCGCGATGAGGAAGGTGCGGACGGGTGCGTGCGGTGCGTCTGTCAGACCGTCTACGAGTGTACGCCCTGATCGTCAGGGCCTCAAAGCGGCGGCTCAGGCGGGAAGGACGGCGAGCACCTTCTCCGGGTGCCCGTCCGGCTTCACGTTCGGCATCGCCTTGGCGATCTTGCCCTCGGTGTCGATCACGAACGTCGAGCGCTTGATCCCGACGTACTTCTTGCCCGCGAAGGTCTTCTCGCCCCAGGCGCCGTAGGTCTCTGCGACCTCGTGCTCGGGGTCGGCGAGGAGGAGGAACGGCAGCTCGTACTTCTGCTTGAAGGCGACGTGCGAGGCCTCGTCGTCGGGGCTGACGCCGAGGATCACTGCGCCGCGCTCCTGGAAGCGGGCGTACTCGTCGCGGAATTGACAGGCCTCGACCGTGCAGCCCGGAGTGTCGTCCTTGGGGTAGAAGTAGAGGACGACGGGCCGGCCGCGGAAGTCCGAGAGCTTGACCTGCGAGCCCTCGTCGCTCGTCAGCTCGAAATCGGGTGCCGGCTTGCCTTCTTCGACCACTTCCGCTCCTCTCGCTAGTGTCCGCTCGATGCTAGCCGCCCACCGCGTGCTCGCGTTCGCCGTGCTGGGCTCGACCGCGCTGGCTGCGGTCTGGGGCGGCTACGCGTACTTCCGCCCCGGTCGCTCGGGGCTGCTGCTCACCCACGTTCTCGCGCTCGTGCAGACGCTGCTCGTCGCGCAGGTCGGTCTCGGACTGCTACTCCTCTCCGACGACCGGCGCGCACCCGACGACCTGCACTACGTCTACGGCTCGCTCGCTCTGGGCGCCGTGCTCGCACCTTGGATGTACGCGCCAGCGGAGCCACGTCGCCGGCTGGCCTGGTTCGCCGTCGCGACCCTGGTCGCCGGAGCCCTCGCCGTCCGCGCCTACACGACCTCGTGATCCGCCGCTTCTTCGCCGACATGAACCCGATGCTGCGCGGGTTCCTGGTCATCGGGCTGATCGCGCTCGTCGTCGTGCTCCTCAACCTGCAGAACACGGTCAACTCGCTGCTGCTGATCGCATCGATCGCCTTCCCGATCGCGATCGCATTCTTCGTCTACCTGCTCTGGCGCGAGCGGCGCGGCGAGATCTCCGTCTGGCCGGCGCGGGTGCGCTTCGCGTTCTACGGCGGCGCGCTGCTCATCGTCGCCGACCTGCTCGCGTTCTTCTTCGTCGGGGCCGCGGGTCTCGATGCCGCCGCGTTCCTGCTCGTCCTCGGCTTCTCCGGCTTCGCCATGTTCCGCGCCTGGCGCGACCAGCACTCCTTCGGCTACTAGGTCCCGGGCCCACGGGGCCGGGACTCGCCGAAAGTGCTGCGCGCTTTCGGCGACTAAAGCTCGACCGGTCTCGTGCCAACACCCTGACGCGTATGTAGTTGAGACAACCGAGCCGCGCCGTTCGCCGCCCCCCGTAGCTCCTCGGCTAGGCCTCGACCCGAGTGCGCGTGCCGTCCAACGCGTCCAATGCGGCGCGGATCTCGACGTGGCGGCCGACGAAGATCGGCGTGTCGCGCTCGGTGTAGCGGCTCGCCTCCGACTCGCGCAGCGTCAGCATCAGGTGCATGAAGTCGGCCGGCTCCTCGCACTCGAAGGCGGTCATGAACTCCTGGTCGTCGATCCCGAACGAGTACGTCGTGTGATTCGTGATCGTCTTGAACTCGGCGCCGATCCGCATGTGCTCGTCCATGGAGCGCTGGCGCTCGTCGGCGGGCAGCGCGTACCAGGGCCGCACCTTCACGAACGGGTAGACGACGAGGTACGGCGAGCCGCGCGGCACGACTTTGCGCGGCTTCCGCGCCTGTGTGTACTGCGAGGCCTTCGTCGTCGCCAGGTACGAGTAGGGCGTCTCGAGCCAGGCCGCCAGCGGGGTGCCGTTCAGCTCCGCGCCGAGTTCGCCGAGGTCCTCGTAGCGCTGCGTGATCTTCCAGAGGAAGAAGTCGCAGTCCGGGCGCACGCCTGTGACCGAGTACGCGCGGAGCGCGTCCATGCGCCCGGCCCACTCGTCGACGACGTCGGCGAAGGCCTCTTTGCCTGCCGCGCGCTCGTCGACCGGCAGCCGGCGCCAGGCCGGATCGACGCGGAAGAACGTGTAGGCGACGTACTGACCGCTCACGCGCAACAGGCTAGTCCACGTCGCAATCGAGCTTGCCCTCTCGTGCTTCCTCGGCGGCCTTGCGCACCTCCCCGAGGCTCGACTTCGGCTCGACGTCCGCGTAGTAGACGCCGGACTGCCAGCGGTTGAGGTCAGGCTCGTCGAGCAGGTGGAAGATGAGGAAGCCGGTCACGCCCTCCTGGCACGAGGCCAGCGCGAACGCCTCTCGGTAGTACTCGGCCTGCGTCGCCTCGTCGACGGCGTCGAAGGCGAGCGGCGACTGGAGGTTCGTGTAGGGCTCCTGGTGCGCCTCGGGGATCTGCGTCTGGACGCCGAACTCGGTGTAGGCGATCGGCACGTCGGAGCCCTTCTGGCCAGTGCCGTCGAACGCCTCGCCGAGGAGGTCGCGGAGCTTGTCGTAGTCGGCGAGGCCGATCGCCGTTCCGATCGGGTGCTCGGTGGTCGGCGGCAGCCTCGAGCGCTCGAGGTATGGATGGAAGGCGAAGACGTCCATGATCGGCTTCGTCCGCGCGCTGGCCCGATAGGCCTTGCCCATGTCGCGAATGAAGGCCGTGGGCGACTGCGTGTGGCGCGCCGCCTGCGGGTTGTCGGCGCCGCGTGGCGCGAGCGCGCCGCCGTAGACCGTGATCTCCGGCGAGACCGCCTTCAGGGCGTCGTACGTGCGCGCCAGGAGCGACGTGTACGCGGGCGCGGCCAAGTCCTCGCCGTTCGGGCCGAACTGCGGGAACCAGAAGCCGTTCAGGTTCGGCTCGTTGCCGACGATGAAGTCGCGGATCGACGGGATCTCGCGGGCGATCGAGGCCGTGTGCTCGGCGAACTGCTGCTGCTCTTCGTCGGTCGTCGGCGTGTCGCGGTTCTGGTACTGGAAGACGGAGAGGAGGACGCGGATCCTGCGCTGCTGCGCCGCGGCTGCGACGTTGCGGAGCAGCTGCAGCTCGCCCGGCTCCGGCTCCGTCTGTCCGGGCGCCCACGGCGTCGTGATCCCGAGCGCGTCGAACCCGGCGTCCGTGGCGAGCCGGACGCGCTGCTCCGTGGTCGCGACGTCGGGCTGCTTGACGACGTCCTCGAGCGCCCCGACGAAGATCTTGTGGCCCTCGTCGCCCGATTCGAGCGGCCCGCACGCGGCCAGGAGGACGAGTGCCGCGGCGGCGGCGAGGGCGAGGGGGCGCGACACCGACAGGAGGCTACCCTTCGGCTCATGGCCGAAAACGTCGAAGAGAAGCTGAAGACGCTGCCTGCGAAGCCCGGCGTCTACCTCTTCCGGGACGAGCGCGGCCGCGTTCTCTACATCGGCAAGGCGAAGTCGCTGCGCCCGCGCGTGCGGAGCTACTTCCAGCCGAGCGCGATCCCGCGGGGGACGCAGTCGCAGATGCTGCCGCGGGTCGCCGACCTCGAGGTGATCGTCACCGACACCGAGGTCGAGGCCCTGCACCTCGAGCAGAACCTCGTCAAGCGGCACCGGCCGCCATTCAATGTCCGCCTCCGCGACGACAAG
>JBKPFP010000006.1:0-4125 GCA_046744435.1 Actinomycetota bacterium
GTCCTCGTCCTGGCGCATCGCCTGCGAGAGCGCGTCCCGCACCGCTTCGCGGTAGCTGAGCTCAGGCATAGACGTTCTTCATCGCGTCCTCGGGCTTCGGGTCCGTGCCCGCCTTCGCGAACTCGACCGACGCCTCGACGAGCTCGTGCGCCTCGCGGTCGGCTTCCTCGAACTCCTCGTCGGTCAGCTTCAGCCGCTCCCGCAGCTTCTCGATCGGGTCCTGCGTCTCGCGCAGCTGCTTGAGCTCGTCCTTCGGGCGGTAGACCTGCGGATCGCCGATGTAGTGGCCGGTCAGCCGGTACGTCTCGAGGAGCAGGAAGACCGGTCCGTGCCCCTCGCGTGCGTGATCGAGGGCGGCGTGGGCGGCCTGGTAAACCTCCTCGACGTCCTGCCCGTCGGCGCGGATGGCCTCCATTCCGTAGGCGACAGCGCGCTTCGTCAGGTCCTCGATCGGCATGTGCTGGCTAGCCGGCGTCGACTCCGCCCAGCGGTTGTTCTCGCAGACGAAGACGGCCGGCACCTGCCAGAGCTGGGCCAGGTTCAGCGACTCATGGAACGTGCCGATGTTCGTCGCGCCGTCACCGAAGAACGCGACGGCGACACGCGGCTCCTGGCGGAACTTGAAGGCGAGCGCGGCGCCGACCGTGGCCGGCAGCCCGCCGCCGACGACGGCGTTCGCGCCGAGGTTGCCGCGCTCGACGTCGTAGAGGTGCATCGAGCCGCCGTACCCATGCGACGTGCCTTCGAGCTTGCCGTAGAGCTCGGCCATGACCTCGTTCGGGTGCGTGCCCTTCGCGAGCGTGTGTCCGTGGGCGCGGTGCGTCGAGGCGATCACGTCGCCCTCCTCGAGCGCGCGGCAGACGCCGACCGCGCACGCCTCCTGACCGATCGCGACGTGGAGGAAGCCGGGCAGCTCGCCGGCGCGGAAGCGCTCCTCGACTTTCTCCTCGAAGCGACGGATGAGCAGCATCTCGCGGAAGAACTCGCGCAGCAGTTCCTCGGAGACGGCTCCTTTCTTCTCGACCTTGGCCACTTTCAGCTGAGTTTATGCTCCGGATCGTGCGCCTCGTCGACCAGTGGCGGGAGATCCAGAACGGCCTCCCGGAGGATTGGGGAAGAGCCCACCTGCGACTGACGCTCGAGCACGCGGCCGACGGCACCAGGGCGGCCACCGTGCTCGCCCCGGTGAACGCAGCTCGGCGCGGCAGCGTTCTGAACTTCTATGTCACACCGGCTGAATCGGCCGCATCGCCCGAGCTGGTCATGCGTCTCCTGCAGCGACTCGACACGGAGGGGATTCGCGGACGGCTCGAACTCGTCCACGCCGACAGGTCGGAGCGGAGGCCGCCCGCGATCAGGCATAAACCACTCGTTCAGCAGTGGGACGAGCTCGTGGCCGGCCTGCCCCCCGACTGGAGCGATCTCTACGCCGAGGTCGAGCTCACGTCGACGGACTACCTCGACCGCGCTGCGCTGCTCCTCGCGCCCGTGAACCCGGCGAGGTACGGGGACACGCCCGGGTTCCGCTTTCGGGTCGCGCGCCGCTTCGGCTACGGCGCCTCGCCGGAGATGACACGGCGCTGCTTCGAGCGCCTCGAGGAGGAAGGAGTCCGCGGCGAGGTGCGGATCCTGCGCGCGCTCTCGGACACGAAGCCGGTCGCGACGCAGGGGCCGGTTTGGTACGTCGGCGGGCGGGCGGTATGAGCTCGGGCGACGCGACGCCGGTCTCGTGGTTCGTGATCGAGCGCGGCTGGAAGGTGGTCGGCGCCGACGGAAAGGAGATCGGCCGCGTCGAGGAGATCGTCGGCGACAGCGGCGAGGACATTTTCAACGGGCTGACCGTCACGCACGGCCTGCTCGGGAGGCCGCGCTACGTGCCGGCGGAGCAGGTGGCGGAGATCACCGACGGCGAGGTGCGGCTGGCGCTGACCGGCGAGGACGTGGGCCGGTTGGACGAGCACGAGCCGCCCCCGCCGAGCGAGCAGCTGCGCCCGTAGGGCCAAGGCCACCCGGGACGTGGCGCCCGGGGCCGGCCGCGTGCCTCCCTCCAATTCGAGCCTAACCGGGAATTGCGCACGCATGGGAAACACGACCGCGCCAAGAGTGCGCCACCTGCACGGCCGCGCCAAAGGTGCGCCACTCGCCCACGACGCGCCCCGCCCAGCAGGCGACGTCTAGGCGCCGATCGTCGCCGACAGCTCGCGGGCCAGGGCGGTCGCATCCGCGGCGTTCCGGGCGACGACTAGGCACGTGTCGTCCCCCGCGAGCGTGCCGAGGATGCGTCGGTGTCCCAGCCGGTCGAGCGCCCGCGCGATCGCCGGCGCCGAGCCCAGCTCCGACTGGACGACGACGAGGTTCTCGGCGGCGACCGCGCTCCGCCCGAACTGGGCGAGGACGCCCGCGAGCGCCTCACCCGGATCTCCCCGCCGCGCGTCCTGCGGGAGCGTGTACCGCGGCCGCCCGAGGACGTCGTGCGTCTTCTCGAGACCCAGCTCGCGGATGTCGCGCGAGACCGTGGCCTGCGTCACGCGGCAGCCTGCCTTGGCAAGGGCGCCGAGCAGCTCGTGCTGCGTTCCGACTCGCCGCCGCGAGACGACGCTCGCGACCAGCCGCTGGCGCGCGGCCTTGTCGAACCGCCTCGCTTCTTGCATACGCGAAGCATAAGTATGCGTCGCACTGAAGCGCCTCCGCTCCGACGTTTCGAGGATCGCCAGCGCGGTAACCTTGACCTCGTGCTACGCAAACTGCTCTGGACGGCGCTCTACGGCCTCTTCGCCGCCCTGGCGACGATCGCGGCGCGCTTCGCAGCATCGCGCATCTGGCGAGTCGCGACCGGCGAGGAGCCTCCAAGGAAGAAATGACCAAGGCCGACCTCCTCGTCGACCGGGCTGCAGACCGCCTCCAGGAGCTCGCCGACCGCGCGGCTGCAGAAGGCGGCTTCGCGGCCAAGGTCGCGCCCGAGCTCGCGGACGACGCGGTCTTCCTACGCAAGCTGAAGCCGAGCCTGATCCGCGCGCGCCTCCAGGGCCGAGCCCCCACGAACCAGAAGCCCGGTCAGGGGACGGTCAGCCCGTCCGCGGCCCAGCTGGGCAAGCGACCGAAGCGGAAGGGCGGCGGCCCGAATCCGTTCCTCGTCGTCGGCGTGGCCTTCGCCGCCGGCATCCTGATCGCGAAGGTCATCGACTGGAGAGGCCATGCCCACCCCAGGGACTGACGAGCGCAGCCTAGGAACTGACCAGCGCAGCCTCGGCGCGTCCGCGAAGGGGGTCGCCGAGCATGCGAGCTCGCTCGTGCGGCTCGAGCTCGAGCTCGCCCAGCTCGAGCTCAAGTACAAGGTCACGTCGCTCGCGGTTGGCATCGGCCTCGGAGTCGGCGCCGCCCTCTTCGCGCTCTACGGGCTCGGCTTTGCGTTTGCCACGATCGCCGCGGTCCTCGCGACCTTCCTCGACACCTGGCTTGCGCTCATGATCGTGACCCTGGGCCTCCTCATCCTCGCCGGGATCCTCGCGCTGCTCGCCATCAACCGGATCCAGCGTGCCACGCCGCCCGTGCCGGAGCAGGCGATCAGAGAAGCGAAGCTGACCAGTGCCGCACTGAAGAGCGATGGCAACTAACAGCCGCACAGCCGAGGACGTTCGCCGCGAGATCGAGGCGGAACGCAACCAGCTTGCGGCGGCCGTCGACGACCTGCGCGACGGCATCGGCGAGGCGACCAACGTCGGCGCCAAGCTGAGAGCGAAGATGCCGGCGGTCGCGGCGGGAGCGCTCGGGGTCGGGTTCGTGGTCGCGGGGGGAATCGGAGCGACGATGCGCCTGTTCGCGCGGCGAAGCCGCGAGGGGACGGAGAAGGCGCGCTTCGGTCGCTTCCGGATTGTCGACCGCGACTGAACGCGCTCGAGTAGGACGAGCGCCGAGCGGGCCCGAGCGGCTCACGGCCCGGGACTGGGTCGCGGCCCTCAAGCGGGCCGGCAAGCAGTTCCTCGCCGACGATTGCATGGGCCTCGCCCAGCAGGTCGCCTACAGCTCGCTGCTCGCCTTCTTCCCCGCGGTCATCTTCCTGGTCGCGCTGCTCGACCTGGCCGGCGCCTACAGCGCGCTCCAGGACTTCCTCGACCCGGTCGCGCC
>JBKPFP010000193.1:0-1576 GCA_046744435.1 Actinomycetota bacterium
CGTCGAGGCGATGAAGGAGCGCGGCGTCATCTTCTTGGATACTCCCGAGACGTACTACGAGGAGGTCGAGGGGCGTGTCGGCGAGATCTCGGAGGACTACGCCGACCTCGAGCGGCTCCGCATCCTCGCCGACCGCGACGAGGATGGGTACCTGCTTCAGATCTTCACGAAGACGGCGCAGGACCGGCCGACGCTCTTCTTCGAGGTCATCGAGCGGCACGGCGCGACGACGTTCGGGGAGGGCAACTTCAAGGCCCTTTTCGAGTCGATCGAGCGCGAGCAAGCGCTCCGCGGCAACCTCTAGTCCGCTCACATGCTCTTCCGGCCGGAAGCGTTCGAGCCGCTGACGGACGAAGGCTGGAGCGAGGCTCGCGTCCGCGACGGCATCGCCCGCATCGCTGCGGACGTGGACGACGCGTTCGATCCGGAGCGCATGTGGCCCGCCGACGAGTGGGACGTCTGGGGCCTGGAGGCTCCACTCACTGGCCTCTACGTCGGAGCAGCGGGCGTTGTCTGGGCGCTCGATGTGTTGCGACGCCGCGGTCACGCCGAGAGTCGGCTCGGCCTGAATGCAATTGGGCTCCAGGCATTGGAGCGCTGGCGCGCGAGGCCCGACCTGGTCGAGGACTGGGGTCTCCCCGCCGCCGCCGGAGCCGGCCTACTGAACGGCGAGACCGGAGCTCTGGCGGTCGCGTGGAGGCTGAGCGGGAGGGACGAGCTCGCGGACGATTTGCTGCGTCGCGTCGCGGAGAGCCGGGTCAGCGAAGCTGACGAGGTCATGTGGGGCACGCCGGGGACGCTTCTTGCCGCCCGCGCGATGGTCGACTGGACAGGCGAGGAGCGCTGGGCGAGCGCCTGGCGTGAGACGGCCGAAGAACTTTGGAACCGGCGCGACGACGACGGTCTTTGGACTCAGGACCTCTACGGCAGGCGCAATCGCCGCCTCGGTGCGGCGCACGGCGTGGTCGGCAATGTCCTCGCCCTCGTTCACGGGGGCGACCTGCTTGCTGACAACACACGGAAGCGCCTGATCGACGACACGAGCGCAGTCCTCGAACGCAACGCCGTCGTCGAGGACGGGCTGGCGAACTGGCCCATGACCGACGGAGGGCCTCTTGAAGGCCCAGACGGCGAGATCCGCGTGCAATGGTGCAACGGTGCGCCCGGGATCGTCATCTCGACCGCGGATTACCTGTCGGAGGAGCTGCTGCTCGCCGGCGCCGAGCTGACGTGGCGGGCCGGTCCGCCCGGCATGGAGAAGGGCCCGTCCATCTGTCACGGGACGGCCGGGAACGGCTACGCGTTTCTCAAGACCTTCGACCGGACGGGCGACGAGCTCTGGCTCGACCACGCGCGGCGGTTCGCGGTCCACGCGCTCGAACAGGTCGACCGTCGTGGACGCGGGCGCTACTCGCTCTGGACCGGCGACCTCGGGGTCGCGCTCTTTGCTGCCGACTGCCTCGAGGCCCGGACGGCGTATCCGATCATGGACACATGGGAGTGAGAACCGAGCGCCTCCTCGACGCGGTTCAGGCGCCCGCGCGTCAGGGCGCGACGCTGGGCGTCACGGAGCATC
>JBKPFP010000343.1:0-20652 GCA_046744435.1 Actinomycetota bacterium
CGCCGAGGATGCGAACGCGCGGCGCGACGAGCTCGTCGCCGACTATCGGGCGCAATTTGCGAACCCGTATGTCGCCGCCGAGCGGGGCTACGTGGACGAGGTGATCGAGCCGCGCCGGACCCGGCCGGTGCTGGTCGACGCGCTCGAGACAGCGCTGACGAAGCGCGAGCCGCGGCCCCGGCGGAAGCACGGGAACATCCCGCTCTGACGCGTCTGCCGGCCGGCACCCTGTTTAAGGCGCACCCGGCCTCCTCCCCAAGGCGATCGTAACGAGCGCGAACGCGCGCGTTCGTGCCGAAATCGTGCCGAGATAACCACGGCGCGCGTGCCGCCCGCGCGCCGTGATTCGGGGGAGGACGAGCTCTTCTAGGAGGCCAGCGCGGCCGGCTCGGGGATGCCGGCCAGCTCGAGCTCCTCGGCGAGGGCCGTGACGACCTCGGGGTCGAACTGCGTGCCGGCACAGCGCTCGAGCTCCGCCAGCGCCTCGAGCGCGGACAGGCGCCCGCGGTAGACGCGGTCGGAGGTCATGGCGTCGTACGCGTCGACGACGAAGATGATCCGGGCACCGAGCGGAATCTCCGGGCCCGGCAGGCGGTCGGGATACCCGGTGCCGTCCCACCGCTCGTGGTGGTGGAGGATCCACTCGGCCACCGGCTCGATGCCGAGGCTGTCGAGCATGCGGAAGCCGATCTGAGGATGGCGCTCCAGCACGAGCCGCTCGGGCTCGGTCAGCGGGCCGGGCTTGCGGAGGATCTCCTCCGGGATGGCGAGCTTGCCGAGGTCGTGCAGGCTGCCGGCGAGGCGGGCGAGCTCCGCCTGCTCCTGGTCGAGCCCCAGGCGCGTGGCCACGCGGGCCGCAAGGTCGGCGACCCGGGCCGAGTGGCTACCCGTATATGTGTCCCGTAGGTCGACTGCCTTGGCGAGGCTTTCCGCGGCGCGGAAGCGGGCGGCGCGATCGGGGCCGTGGGCGAGCCGCCGGAGCTCGGCCAGCTCGACGACGTCCGGGCGATAGACGTGGGCACGGTTCTTGCCGTGCTCCTTCGCCCAGTAGAGCGCGTTGTCGGCGAGCCGGATCAGCTCGCCGCGGTTCGGTGCCTGGCTGGGGAAGGTGGCGATGCCCGCGCTGACCGTGACCGAGCCGACGTGGTCGATCTGGAGCGCGCCGACCCGGCCGACGATCGCTTCCGCGGTGCCGATACCGCCGCTCTCGTCGTAGTCGGGCAGCAGCAGAGCGAACTCGTCGCCCCCGAGCCGGAAGGCCTCGCCGTTCTGGCGCAGGTGGGCGGCGATCTGGGCGAGGACGTTGTCCCCGGTCGGGTGGCCGTAGAGGTCATTGACGCGCTTGAAGTCGTCCACGTCGACGAGACAGAGGCTGAAGGCGCGTTCACCCTCGTCCGCGTCGAGCAGCTCGCGCTCGAGCCGCTCGTGGAAGTGGCGGTGGTTGCCGAGCCCCGTGAGCGGGTCGGTGAGGGCGAGGCGCATCGCGCGGAGCGCGCGGTAGGTGGAGCGCTGGTAGAGGGCGATTGCGAGCAGCGGCCCGAAGAGCGCGACCGAGAGCAGCGGAGAGCGCTCCCAGAGCACGACGAGCACGAGCGCCGCCGAAGCCATCAGCGCGAAGACGATGATCGTCCAGCGCAAGCTGGCCTGGATCAGCTCGAAGAACGGTCGGCGGGACGTCTGGGCGACGACGAGCGAGATCAGGACGAGGTTGATCGCGTACTGGACGGACGCGGAGATCGCCACCTTCGCGATCAAGGCGTCGGTGCCCGTGCCGCTGATCAGTCCGACGATGTGACCTGCGACGAACGCGGCGAAGGCGAAGACCGAGGCGTTGTAGGCGATGCGGATGATCGGCCTGTGCTCGAGCAGCTGGATGAGGGCCGGCGCCGAGAACGCGACGAGGACGCCTGCGTCCCAACCGAAGAGGACGATCGCGCTCGCCGCGAACACGAACGAGAGCGAGACCCCGCCGGCATTCGGGCCCTCGATCGGAACTGGATAGTGGCTGGCGAGCGTGGATGCGGCAAGGAGCGCCGCGACGCCGATCAGCATCGAGGCGGAGTGCGTCTCGCTCGCAAACGAGACGATCGCGGCCGCGACCGACGCGGCCCCGAGCAAGCAGACAGGCACGACGATCGGCAACAGGCGGTGCATCCGGCTCCCCTTCTCTCCAGCTAGCGGACTACCACTCCCAGTTGTCGACGATGAGGTCGAAGTAGCCGGTCACGAGCACGCTCGCGACGAGCACTACGACGATCAGCAGTGCGATCAGACGAGGTCGCCACTCAAGCATCGGGTTCGTTCCTCCCCAGGTCGTAGGAGATTGCGGCTAACGCGATTGTCCAGGTTCGAATCAGCGGAGCCATCACCCATTCGGGTGAACCTCGTCGGTGAAGTGAATCCGCGCTTTCCGGCGCTACAGACCGGCTTCGGCGAGGGGTCGGCGCCCCCACGCGAGACGCTCCGAGTACCAGCCGGTCAGCGGGACGACCGCGACGCCGTAGCGCGACGAGTGGATCATCCACCCATTTCCGAGGTAGATGCCCATGTGGTCGACCTGTGCCGGCTTGGCGCGCGGTCCGCCTCGGCCGAAGAAGACGAGGTCGGCCGGAGCCAGCCGCGCTGCGCGTATGCGCCGACCGGGCCCGACCTCTCCCGCCATGGCTGCGGCGGTGCGGCCGCGGAGCGTCTGCGCCAGCGCTGCGCCGCCGGGGTAGGACTGCAACTTGAAGACCCGCCACGCGAAGCCGGAGCAGTCGAAGCCTCCGGCGGCCTGGACGCCGAACGGAGAGCTCTTGTTCTCGCTCTCGCCGCCCCACACATACGGCAAGCCGATCAGGCCGACCGCGGTGGTGAGGACGCGCTGCTGCGTGGGGCTCGGCACCGGGAGGGAAAAGCCGGCCGCCGCTTCCTCGACGGCCTGCACCTCCCACCCCGAGAAACGCAGGATCTGCGCGGCGGAGTACGCGGCTTCAGCGCGAGTCGCAGGCTCGGAGGGGCCGCGCTCGAGCCTGTCATGGCCGGCGGGGTGGTTCTTGCGTAGGCCGAGCAGTCGTGCGACGACCTCGGTCCCGAAGCGGGAGGGTGGGCGCAGTCCTGCAGCAGCCGCTCCCTGGTAGAAGAGCGCCGCCTCGTCGCGCAGCTCGAGGGCCCGCACGAGCTGGGCGTCGAGCTGGGCGATGGTCACGCGTCCCGTCGAGGCCCCCGCTCCTTGCGTCTCGGCCTCCGTCAGGCCGGCAATGAGCGCTGTGAGCTCGGCCTGCGTCAGAGGCGCGTCGGGCCGGAACGTGGCCACGCTGTCGGCCATCAGGCCGCGGCCGACGATGAGCTTGATCTCGGCCTGGGCCCAGGAACGCTGGGGCGCCGCGGGCACGGCAGACGGAGCCGCGATCATGGCCGCGAGCATGGTCAGGAGAACGGTGCGCCTCATCCCCTGGTCTCATCGGCGGTTTTTGCCATCTCCTTTAGTGGACGTGTTCGGAGCCGGGAACGCTCCTTCGGCGGCGCAAGCCAAACGAATTCCTTACTGTGAAGCTCGTGGACCTCGACGTTCGCCCGCGGGCGACCCCCGAGGAGCTCGCCGCGCTCCAGATCGCGCTCAGGAAGCTGGTCGGAGGCGGCGGCGGAGGCGGTGAGGCCTACCGCAGCGGGTGGCGGCTCGCCGGGCTGCTCGAGAACGTCGACCCGGAGCCGACCGCTCCGCTTCCCCCGTCGGTGATCGGGCGGCCGCGCAGCAGCCGCGGCGCCAGCCGGGCGTAGTCGAGACCCGACACCCAGGTCAGGACGAGCGCGACGACGAGTGCCCACGTGGGCAACGCGTCGTCCCACGCGCCGGCCGCGGCGAACCCGCCAATGGCCGCGGCGAGCGCTTGCGCCCAGGTTTTCAGCTTGCCGAGGTCGCGTGCCTCGAGCACCACGCCGCGCTCGATGGCGGCCAGGCGCAGGCCCGAGACGAGCAGCTCGCGAGCGACGATCAACGCCACCATCCAGCCTGCGAACACCCCCTGGTCGATGAGCACGATCAGGACGGTGAGCACGAGGAGCTTGTCCGCGACCGGATCGAGGAGCGTCCCGAGCGCCAAGGTCCGGCCACTGCGTCGTGCGAGGCGGCCGTCGAACTAATCCGTGGCCATCGCGACGCAGAAAAGGGCGGTCACCCAGTAGTTGTGTCCGTCGAAGTCGAGGACGAAGAGCGCGAGCACGGGAGGCACCGCGGCTGCCCGCGCCACGGTGAGCCAATCGGCAAGGGCCATGGCCGGAGAGAATACGCGTGCGATGGCGCCGTTCTCGAAAGTGCTCGTGGCGAACCGCGGAGAGATCGCGGTCCGCATCTTTCGAACGCTGCGCGAGCTTGACATCGCTCCGGTCGCGGTCTACTCCGAGCCGGATCGAGACTCGCTGCACGTCCGCCTCGCCGACGAGGCTTACCTGCTCGGGCCAGGCGCGCCCGCCGAGAGCTATCTGAGCCAGGCGCGCCTGATCGAGGTCGCCCGGCGCTCGGGGGCAGAGGCCGTGCATCCGGGCTACGGCTTCCTCGCCGAGAACGCCGCGTTCGCGCGTGCCTGCGCCGACGCCGGCCTCGTCTGGATCGGTCCGCCGCCCGAGGCGATCGAGGCGATGGGCTCGAAGGTTGCGGCCCGCGAGACGATGCGTGCGGCCGGCGTACCAATCATTCCCGGCACCACGGAGCCGGTCGACTCTCCCGATGAAGTGCGCGGGCTCGGCAACGAGCTCGGGTGGCCGTTGGCGATCAAGGCCTCGGCCGGAGGCGGCGGCAAGGGCCTGAAGGTCGTCCAGGCCCCGGACGAGGTCGACCGCGCCTTCGAGGCCGCGCGCCGGGAGGGTGAGGCGTATTTCTCCGATCCTGCCGTTTATGTCGAGCACTACCTCGAAGATCCCCGCCACGTCGAGGTGCAAGTCCTCGCGGACAACCACGGAAACGCCATCCACCTCGGCGAGCGCGACTGCACGATCCAGCGGCGGCACCAGAAGCTCGTCGAGGAGACGCCCTCTCCCGCGGTCGACGAGCGTCTGCGAGCCGAGATCGGCCGCATCGCGGTCGAGGCTGCGAGAGCGGTCGGCTACCGCGGTGCCGGCACGGTCGAGGGACTTCTCGATCCGGCAGGCAACTACTACTTCCTCGAAATGAACACCCGGCTGCAGGTGGAGCACACGGTCACGGAGCTCGTGACGGGACTCGACCTCGTGCGCGAGCAGGTGCTGATCGCGGCCGGAGAGCCGCTATGGCTGAGCCAAGACGACGTGCATCTCGAGGGGCACGCGATCGAGTGCCGCATCAACGCGGAGGACGTCGCGGCCGGCTTCCTGCCCACCCCCGGGCGGATCACGGGCTACCGGGAGCCGGGGGGCCCGGGCGTGCGCGTGGACTCCGGCGTGACGACGGGCAGCGACGTAGTCGGGCTCTACGACCCGCTGATCGCCAAGCTCGTGGTGCACGGAATCGACCGCGAGCACGCGCGCCGGCGGATGCTGCGCGCGCTCGGCGAGTACGAGATCGAGGGCGTGAAGACCCTGATCGGCTTTCACCGCGCACTGCTCGAGCAACGCTGCTTCATCGACGCGCAGACGTGCCGAGGAATCGTCGAGACGAAGGACCTGGCGGAGCGCGCGGAGCAGTTGTCCCATTTGACAACGAGACTACAACCCGCGTCGGACGGAGCGCGCCCTTCCGGCTCAGGCGCGCCCGGAGGCCGCGAGCAGGTACTCGTCGCCGAGGTCGACGGGCGCCGATTCGAGGTGCGGGTCGTGACAGCCGAGCCCGCCTACGCCGAGCTTGCCCGCCGCCGCCGCGAACGCGGCTCCGAGCACGCCCACCACGGGGAGGCGAGGGACGCGGTGGTCAGCCCGATGCAAGGCACGGTCCTCTCCGTGGAAGTCGCCGACGGCGATCACGTCGAGGCGGGGCAGGTCGTCTGCGTCGTCGAGGCGATGAAGATGGAGAACGAGATCACCGCCCCGCGCAGCGGCACCGTCTCGAGCCTGTCCGTCGCCGTCGGCGAGCCGGTCACGTCGGGGCAGGTCATTTGCGTCGTCAGCCAGGAGGCCGATGGCTGAGCGAAGACCGTTCTGCGCCGACCTGTCGCGCGAGAACGGCGAGTCGCTGGCCGCCACCGCAAGCCGCATCGACCGCTGGCTCCTCATCGAGTACAGAGGGCTCTGGACGAGCGACGCGGTTGCCGGCAGCGGCCTCTCCGATCAGGTCAAGGCGCACCTGCGCGAGCAGCAGCAGGCCGCCGGCCGCGGTCGCCTGCTCTTCGTGCGCCGCCCCGACCGCCGCCGCCGGGAGGGGCTCGTCGCGTACGTGGCCGACTCGCGCGAAGGGCGCGAGGCTCTGAGTCGATTCGAGCTCGAGTCGCACGAGGACCTGCGCGGCCTCGACCTGCTCGACCCCGAGGCAGGCACCAGCGTCCGGCACCCACTCTTCCTCGTCTGCACGCACGGCAAGCACGACCCGTGCTGCGCACGCTACGGGCGGCCGCTCTACGACGCGCTCCGCGACGAGCTCGATCCGGAATGGCTCTGGCAGACGACGCACGTCGGCGGTGACCGCTTCGCCGGAAACCTCGTCTGCCTGCCGGAGGGCCTCTACTACGGGCGGGCGGAAGGCGCCGCGGCGCCGGCGATCCTCGACGAGCACCTCGCCGGTCGGATCGCGCTCGACTTCTACCGTGGCCGGTCGATCTACTCCTTCGCGGTGCAGGCGGCCGAGCGCGAGGTGCGGCAGGCGACCGGGCTCACGGGGATCGGCGACCTCGTCCTTCGCTCCGCCAAGCGGGTGGACGAGAAGTGGAACGTCGTCTTCGAGGCCGGCCGCGATCAGCACGCCGTCGAGGTCGAGCCCGAGCGCGGGGACTTCACCTATCTGACGTGCAACGCCCCGGCTGTCAAGCGGCCGCGGCACTTCGCCGCTAGAGCCCTCTGACCCGCAGGAAGCCCTCGCGCACGAGCCGGCGCACGAGTACGAGCCGGCCGGCCTCGTCCAGGTCACCCGGCAGGTCGCGCGCGGTGAACGCGCCCTCGGCGTCGGCCGCCGCCTCCAGCTCGGGCGCGGCGTGCGCCGGGAAGACGAGCCGCCTGCCCTCGAAGGCGAGCTCGACGGCGTCCTCCTCGCGCGAGAGGTCGAAAACCACGGTGTCGCGGCGCTCGAGCGGCGTCTGAACGTCGAGGGAGTCGAGCGCGCGCTGCTGGTCGAACTGGTCGTCCCGGATCGGTCGCCGTGAGTCGACGAAGCGGGCGCGCCGCCTGCGCTCGACCGCGTCGTCGCCGAGCCGCTCGACCAGCAGGTCGAGCAGGTCGCTCGTCGGGAGCTCGTCGCGCCCGCCCACGCCCCGCCGGTACTCGACCTCCTCTCGTGCGCACTCCTCCAGCGCAGCCCGCAGGGCGTCGAGCCGCGTGTAGACGTTGATCCCGATCGTGAGATGCAGCGAGTCGGTCTCGGACGTGAGCGCCTCGTGCAGCCAGCCGCGCGGCAGGTAGAGCGTGTCCCCGGGACGCAGCGTGACGTCGAGCACGGTCGGCCCCGGCTCGCCGAGCTCCGCGGAATAGCGCTGGTCCTTGAGCGGCAGCTCCAGCACCGGGTCGTAGACGAGCCAGCGCTTCTCGCCGGCGACCTGCAGGCAGAGCACATCGTGCGTGTCGTGGTGGACCGGCAAGCCCTGGGCCGACCGCGGCGTGTAGTACGCGTTCGCCTGCACGGGGTGGCCGAGCTCCGCCTCGAGCAGGCGGCAGAACTCGGCGAGCGGACGATGGTGTAGGTGGAGCGCCTGGATGACGAGCGTCGCGCCGCGCTCGAACTCCGCCGCGGCGCGCTCGACGTCGACGGTGCCTGTGAACGCCGCCGGCCGCCACGGGACGTCGCGCGTGTAGCCGCTGACGGCGATGCGCTCGCCCGCTTTGACGAGGCGGAAGGCGGGATAGCGGAGCGCGGTCGAGCTCAGCAGCCGCTCGGCCTCGGACTGCGAGAGCAGGTCGTCGAAGCGCCCCTCCTCGCCACGAGCGACGAGGAGGGGGCTTCGCTCCCAGTGCTCTTCGAGAAAGCGCTCAGCGTCGACAGGCTCGAGGCAGCGCGCGAGAGCGCTACGCGTCCGTGTCGTCCGCGTCCGAGTCCGTGTCGTCCGTGTCTGCGTCGGTCGAGTCCGTGTCGTCGCCGTCGGCATCCGCGATCTCGGCGCGGGTCTCCCCGATCGCCTCGGTGCGAATGTCCTCGTCTCGAAGCGTCGTATCGCCTTCGCCCATGCCTCCTCCTCGGGTCGATGAGGTGCGGACTCTAGACCGTTACGTCCGGCTTCGCGCGGTTCCCGCGGGCTAGACTCGCCGGCCCGTGGACCTCTACGAGTACCAGGGCAAGGAGCTCTTCCGACGCTTCGGGATTCCCGTCTCCGACGGCCGGGTCGCGTCGACCTCCGACGAGGCGCGCGCGGCAGCCGAGGAGCTCGGCGGCCAGGTCGTCGTCAAGGCTCAGGTGCTGACCGGGGGCCGCGGCAAGGCCGGCGGGATCAAGCTCGCGGACGGCCCGGACGAGGCGGCGCAGCACGCCGAGGCGATCCTCGGCATGGACATCCGCGGCCACGTCGTCCGCCGGCTCTGGGTCGAGAAGGCCTCGGACATCGCCAAGGAGTACTACCTCTCGGTCACGTTCGACCGCGGCGACAAGCGGGCCCTGTTCATGTTCACGAAGGAGGGCGGCATCGACATCGAGGAGGTCGCGGCCGAGCGGCCGGAGGCGCTCGCGAAGCTGCACGTCGACCCGCTCGAGGGCTTCCAGCCGTACCAGGCGCGCCGGCTCATCTACGACGCCGGGATCGAGGACGCCGACGAGCAGAAGCAGATCCTCACGATCGTCGGGCGCCTCTACGAGGCGTTCGTCGGCACCGACGCGTTCCTCTGCGAGGTCAACCCGCTGATCGTGACCCCAGAGGGCGAGGTCAAGGCGCTCGACTCGAAGTTCACGGTCGACGACAACGCCCTCTACAAGCACCCCGACGTGGCCGAGATGCGCGACCCGGAGGCCTACCCGCCCGAGGAGCGCGCCGCGCGGGAGAAGAACGTCACCTACGTGAAGCTCGACGGCGAGGTCGGGATCCTCGGCAACGGCGCCGGGCTCGTCATGTCGACGCTCGACGTCATCGCGCTCGCCGGCGGCCGGCCGGCGAACTTCTGCGACCTCGGTGGCGGCGGCGACGCCCAGGGCGTCGTCGACGCGCTCGAGGTGATCACCGCCGACCCGCAGGTCAAGTCGATCCTCTTCAACATCTTCGGCGGCATCACGCGCTGCGACGAGGTCGCGCGAGGCATCCTGCAGGCGCTCGAGCGGATCGAGATCGACGAGCCGATCGTCGTCCGCTTCGACGGTACGAACGCCGAGGAGGCGCGGCGGCTGATCGCCGAGGCCGGCTCGGACACCCTGCATGTCGAGCCCACGATGCTCGACGCCGCGAAGCGGGCCGTGGAGCTGGCCGCGTGAGTGACGTCTGGAGCGAGCGTGCACAGCTCTACCGGGAAAGCGACGCGCACCGGCAGGGCCGCGACCTCGAGCTCTTCGCCGAGTGGGCGGAGGGCGAGACGGCGCTCGACGTCGCGACCGGGGGCGGCCACGTGGCCGACCGGCTCCGCGCAGCTGGGCTCGAAGTCGTCACGATCGATCCCGCGCCCGGGATGCAGCCCGACGTCGTCAGCCGCGCCGAGGAGATCCCGTTCGCGGACGAGAGCTTCGACGTCGTCGCCTGCCGGGTCGCCGCGCACCACTTCCAGGACCCGGCGCTCGCGCTCGCGGAGATGGCGCGCGTGAGCCGCTCGCTCGTGCTCGTCGCCGACAACCTCTTTCTCGGCGAGGCCGGGGAGGAGGCCGACCGCCTCCGCGATCCGACTCACGTGCGCAACTACTCGGAGGACGAGTGGCGGCAGATGTTCGAGGCCGCGGGGCTCGAGGTCGAGGCGTTCGAGCGCGAGGAAAAGCGCATCAAGGTCGAGCCGTGGCTGGAGCGCGCGGGCTGTGTCGGCGACGAGGCCACCCGCGTCCGCGAGCTGCTCGCCGACCGGATCGAGGATGGCCGCGTGCGGCTCGACCGCGGCATCTTCAAAGGTCGGAAGCGCTGATGGCGATCATCGTCGACAACGACACGCGGCTCGTCGTGCAGGGCCTGACCGGGAGCGAGGGCTCGTTCCACGGCGTGCGGAACCGCGACTATGGGACGAAAGTCGTCGCCGGGGTCACCCCGGGCAAGGGCGGGCAGGATGTCCAGGGCATCCCGGTCTTCAACACCGTGGCCGCTGCCGTCGCCGAGACCGGGGCGAACACGTCGATGGTCTTCGTCCCGGCGCGCTTCGCCGCCGACGCGATCTACGAGGCCGTCGACGCCGGGATCGAGACCGTGATCTGCATCGCCGAAGGCCTCCCGGCGCACGAGATGCTCCGCATCTACAACTACATCCGGCCGCGCGGGATCACGATGCTCGGCCCCAACTGCCCTGGAGCGCTCTCGCCCGGAAAGGCGAACGTGGGCATCATCCCGGCGGAGATCTTTCGCGAAGGCGCGGTCGGGCTCGTCAGCCGCTCGGGGACGCTCACGTACCAGATCGGGCACGAGCTCGCACAGCGCGGGCTCGGCAACTCGACGATCGTCGGCATCGGCGGCGACCCGGTCGTCGGCTCCTCGTTCATCGACATCCTCGGCCGCTTCGAGGCGGACGACGAGACCGAGGTCGTCGTGCTCGTCGGCGAGATCGGCGGCGACGAGGAGGAGAAGGCGGCTCGTTTCATCGCGGCGGAGATGACGAAGCCGGTGCTGGCGTACATAGCGGGCTTCACGGCGCCGCCCGGCAAGACGATGGGCCACGCGGGCGCGATCATCTCGGGCTCGTCCGGGACCGCCGAAGCGAAGAAGGCCGCGCTCGAAGCCAGCGGCGTCCGCGTCGGGACGACGCCGACCGAGGTCGCCGAGCTCGCTGCCGAGACCGCCGGCGCCCGAGCCTAGGGGCCGACGGCGACGCGGATCCGGGGCCGTCCGCCGGCGCTCGTGCTGTAGTCCGGCCCCCAGTGCGGCTCGCGCAGGGTCCAGCGCCCGCGCGTGCGGAAGGTGAACGCCGTCGTCCAGAGGAAGCGGTTCTGCGCGCGACGCACGCGGAGGCGGACGACGCGGCCGGCGGGGGAGACGGCTTCGAGCCGGAACGGGTACGCGACGTCCGCAGGCTCGAGCCGGCAGCAGCTCCCGCCCGGGCGGAGGTACGTCCAGTACGGGCGCACCTGGACGACGGTTCTCTGGCCGGCACGCGGCTTCGACGGCACGACCGAGATCCTTACCTCGAGCGAGGCTCCCGCCGGCGCCGCGAGCGTTAGGGCGGCGACGAGTCCGACCAGCAGCAGACGACCCCGTTCCATCCGGCCGGGATCATAGAGTCAGCCGCGTGCAGCCGATCTCGTTCGCGCGCGGAGTTCCGGCGCCTGAGTGTCTGCCCGTCGAGGAGCTTGCCGACTGCGCGCGAGCAGCTCTCGAGCGCGACGGCGAGGCGGTTCTCAACTACGGTGCGCCCGGCGGTTACGGGCCGCTCCGCGAATGGCTCGCCGCCCGTCACCGCGTCGAGCCGGGCCGCATCGTCGTCACGAACGGATCGCTCCAGGCCTTCCTCTTCCTCGCCTCGTGTCTGGTCGAGCGCGGCCCGGTCGTCGTCGAGGCGCCGACGTAGGACCGGCCGCTGAAGCTGCTTGCGGCCCTCGGCGCGGAGATCTTCACCCTGCCGGTCGACGACGAGGGCCTCGACGTCGACTCGCTCGAGGTGCTGCTGCGGCAGGGCGTCCGCCCGGCCTTCCTCTACACGATCCCCACCTTCCAGAACCCCAGCGGCCGGACGCTGTCCAAGGCCCGCCGGCGCCGCCTCGTCCGGCTGGCCCGGCGGCACGACCTGCTGATCGTCGAGGACGACCCGTACGGCCTCGTCCGGTTCGAGGGCAAGGCGCCCCCGACGCTCTTCGACCTCGACGGCGGCGCGAACGTCGTCTACGGCTCGTCGTTCTCGAAGACGGTCGCCCCCGGCCTGCGGGTTGGCTACCTCGTGCTCCCGAACGGGCTCGCGGCCGAGATCGAGGCGGAGGCGACCTCGACGTACATCACACCCTCGCTGCTCGCGCAGGCGACCGCTTTCGAATTCCTGCGCAGCGGCTGCTTCGAGGGGAACCTCGCCCGGGCGTGCGGACTGCTGCGGGCGAGGCGAGACGCGATGCTGGGCGCGCTGCGGCGCAAGCTTCCGGAAGCGCGCTGGTCGCACCCGGAAGGCGGCTACTTCCTGTGGCTCGAGCTTCCCGAGTGCGCTCGGACGCCTGATTTCCCGGCGCGGGTCGCGGCGGCTGGGGTCACGGTCGTGCCCGGCACCGACTTCTTCCTGCCCGGCGCGGGCGGGGAACGCGCGGCACGGCTTGCCTACAGCTTCGCGACTCCGGCCGAGATCGACGAGGGCGTCGCGCGCCTGGCGTCGGCGGTCGGATCAGACCGGCTCGGGCACGCGGCCTGAGGGCGGCGCTCGCCCGGTCAGGCGGCGGCGTGATCGGCGAACGACTCGACGTTACGAGGGAGCAGGCGGGCCTGGCGCGGGGGAGAGAGTGTGCCTCGACCAACCGGACGGTAGGTCGGGCAGGGGGATTCGGGGAGAGCGCACAGGCCCGCCTGACGGAAGTAGCAATGCTCGCAGGATGCTTTGTTCTTCTTGCTCAAGACCTAAAGTGTTAGCTGGGCCACGGGGATGCCTGACCCGGACGATATTGGGGCCCCGGGCCCCCAAGTTCAAGAGTTGTCAGAAACGAAAACTGCGCAATTTCCGGCCGTAACGGTCTGCCGAATTTTTACGATTTCTGACTTTCTCTTCATACAGTTGCCAGTGATCGCAACGCCTGTCGAAAACTATGCACAGGCACGATGCGCAGCCCATCCGCATAGCGCTTAGCCTCGGTCGCGTTATCCCCAGCCGGGACGACGAAGATCTCCGCGCCGGCCCGTCGAGCGCCGATCGTCTTCTGTTTGATGCCTCCGACAGCGCCGACGCTGCCGTCGAGGCGCAGCTCCCCGGTTGCGACGACCTTCTGTCCGTGATCCACGTCGTGACCCAGTTCCTCGAGGACGTCGAGCGCGAATGCGAGGCCTGCGGAAGGCCCGCCGACCTGGCCCAGATCGATGTCGACGTGCAGGGGCAGCCGGATCTTGGCCGCCTCCTCGATAAGGATGCCGACGATCGGCCGGCTGCGGTCGCGCGGGTCGGGCACCGTCTTCAGCTGTACCTGCCGGAGGCGTCCGCCACGTCGGACCGAGAGCCGCACGGTCTCGCCGGGCCGGTGCTTCCGAAGCAAGCGGCGCAGAGCCCTGGGCGATCGGGCGGGCTCTCCGTCGACGCCGACGATCACGTCCTCGGGCTCGAGCTTGCCGTGCGCGGGGCCGTCGGGCGCCACGCCGGCCACGATCGTCCCGCTCGGCTGGATGCGGACGGGGTAGCCGAGCGAGCGGAGGGCGACGGCCGCGGCGACCTCTTGCGAGCGGACCATCGAGCGCAGCTCGGCGCGGCGGTGCGCGACGTCGCTCTCACCGGGCTGGCGCACGGCGGAGACGGGCACGAGCGTCGACCCGTCGCGGAGCGAGGGCAAGAGGCGCTCGAGCCACGTGGCCTTGCGCACGTCGACTGCGACGTAGTAGATGCCGCCGCCGTTCCGGTCGGGCTTCTCTCCCTGTACGTCCACGAGCGGCGCGACCGCCCGCGCGCGATCGGGCAGAAAGATGTACCGGTCGGACGGTGCGATGTAGAGCACCGCTGCGACGCCAAGTAACACGAGCCCGGCGGCCACGAGGCGGACCGGGGTGAAGATGCGTGCCACCCACTCAGGATACGGCCAGAATCCCGCCTCGGTTCACGCTTACAGCAGGCTGCGGGTGAGGCCGCCGTCGACCGCGAGCACGACTCCGCTCAGATACGCCGCCTGATCCGAGGCGAGGAAGGTGACAACGTCGGCCACCTCACGCGGGCGGCCGAAGCGGCGCGCAGGGATCCTGGCAAGCTCCTCCGCGCGCGAGCCGTCCTCGGCAAGACGAGCCGTGTCGATCTTGCCGGGCGCGATCGAGTTGACCGTGATTCCGTCCGGGCCGACCTCGCGGGCCAGGGTCTTCGCCCAACCGATCACGCCGGGCCTGATCGCGTTCGAGAGCGCGAGGTTGTCGATCGGCTCCCGTACCGAGCTCGACGTGATGTTGATGATCCGTCCGCGTCCGCTCCTGCGCAGCTCGCGGAGGCAGAGGTTCGTGAGCCGCACGGCCGAGAAGAGCAGGAGCTCGACCGCGGATTCGAGCGCGTCGTCGTCAATCGACTCGGCAGATGTGCGGGGCGGGCCGCCTCCGTTGTTGACGAGGATGTCGATGCCCCCGAAGGCCTCGAGGGTGCGGTCGACGAGGCGCTCGAGGTCCGGTGGGTTCGTGACGTCGCCCCGGACCGCCAGGGCGCCGATGCGCTCCGCCTCGCGCTGGAGGAGGTCGCGCCGGCGCGCGAACATCGCCACGTTCGCTCCCTCGTCGGCAAGGGATTCCGCGATTGCGAGGCCGATGCCCGACGAGGCCCCGCACACGATCGCGGTCCTGCCCTTCAGGCCGAGATCCATCTGGCTACGTGCCGCGGTTGTCTAGGCACAGCCCACCTCCTCCCCGTCGCAATCGTACTGAGGAGCAGCACACGCATGGGTGCCATGATCGTGCCGCTTCTGCGCACACGAGCGGGCTACGAACCAAGGACGCCGACGACCTCGCGAACGGCGGCGGCCGACGCCTCGAGCGCCGTCAGCTCGTCGTCGGTCAGGTCGAGCTCGACGATCTCCTCGATCCCCCCGGCGCCGAGCTTCACGGGCACGCCCATATAGAGGCCGTCGATTCCGTATTCGCCCTCGAGCAGCGCCGTGCACGGCAGCAGCCGCTTCTCGTCGAGCATGACCGCGTCCACCATCTGCGCCACGGCCGCCCCCGGCTCGTACCAGGCCGAGGTCCCGAGCAGGTTGACGAGCTCTGCGCCGCCGTTCCGCGTCCGCTCGACCATAGCCTCGATCCGGTCGGCGGGGACGAGCTTCGTCAACGGCACGCCGCCGACGACGGTGGCCGAGACGACCGGCACCATCTGGTCGCCGTGGCCGCCGAGCACCATCGCGGTCACGTCCTTGACCGAGGCCCCGGTCTCCCACGCGATGAACGTCGAGAAGCGGGCGGTGTCGTTGATCCCGGCCATGCCGAAGACGCGTTCCTTCGCGAAGCCGGCGACGCTCTGCGCCACGTGGCACATCGCGTCGAGTGGGTTCGAGACGATGATCAGGATCGAGTCGGGGGACTGCTCGACCGCCTCGCGCGTGACCGCGCCGACGATCTTCTCGTTCGTCGTGACGAGGTCGTCGCGGCTCATGCCCGGCGAGCGGGGCTTCCCGGCGGTGATCACGATCACCTCGGACTCGGCCGCCTCGGCGTAGCCGTTCGTGCCGACGACGTTCGGCTCGTACCCGAGCACCGCGCCCGCCTGGTTGATGTCGAGCGCCTTGCCTTGCGGCAGGTTCTCGATGATGTCGACGAGGACCACGTCCGCGTAGTCGCGCCTCGCCACTTCCTCCGCCACGGTCGCTCCGACGGCGCCGGCTCCGACGACGGTCACCTTGCGCCTGCTCACACGCGCACCCCCAGCTTCTCGATGACGGCATCTGCGACCTCGCTCGTCCCGACCGCGGTCGGATCGTCGCGGGTCGGCTTCATGTCGTAGGTCACGCTCCGGCCTTCCGCGATCACCTCGGCGATCGCCCGCTCGAGGTTGTCGGCCGACTCGCGCTCGTCCAGATGCCGCAGCATGAGCACGCCCGAGAGGAGCTGTGCCATCGGGTTGACCTTGTTCTGGCCCGCGTACTTCGGCGCCGAGCCGTGGGTCGGCTCGAAGACGGCCGCGTCGTCGCCGAAGTTCGCGCCCGGCGCGAGGCCGAGCCCGCCGATCATGCCGGCGCAGAGGTCGGAGAGGATGTCGCCGTAGAGGTTCGGCAGCACGAGCACGTCGTACTCCTCGGGCCGCTGGACGAGCTGCATGCACATGTTGTCCACGATCCGGTCGTCGAAATCGACGTCCGAGTTCTCCTCGGCGACCTCGCGCGCGACGCGCAGCCACAAGCCGTCGGTGAACTTCATGATGTTCGCCTTGTGCACGGCCGTGATCTTGCGGCGGCCGTTGCGCCTCGCGTAGTCGAAGGCGAACTCGAAGATGCGACGTGTGCCGGTGATTGAGATCGGCTTGATCGAGATGCCGGCGTCGCGGTGCCGGAGCGTGCCGGCCTTGGCCTCGATCCAGGCGATCAGCTCCTCCGCCTCGGGCGTGCCCTGCTCGTACTCGATGCCCGCGTAGAGGTCCTCCGTGTTCTCGCGGATCACGATCAGGTCGACGTCCTCGAAGCGGGTGCGGACGCCCGGGTAGGTCTTGCACGGCCGCACCTGGGCGTAGAGGTCGAGGCCCTTCCGCAGACCGACGTTGACCGAGCGGAAGCCGCTGCCGACAGGCGTCGTGATCGGCCCCTTGAGAGCCACCCGTGTCTCTCGAATCGCGTCCAGAGTCTCTTCAGGGAGCGGGTTGCCGCCGTACCGCTCCATCACTTCCGCGCCCGCGTGGCGCACGTCCCACTCGAATTCGACACCGGTCGCCTCGAGCACGCGACGGGTTGCCTCGGTCAGCTCGGGACCGGTGCCGTCGCCCGGAATCAGGGTCACGCGGTGGGCCATGCCGCGGCGATCGTACCGACCGCCATGCGCGCTGGGGGAACCGGAAGGTTCCCCCAGACCCCTCCACCGGTCCGCTTCGCGGACAGGCCGCATGCGCGGCCCCTATAGCCTTCGCGCTCCATGAGCGAGGACTTCAAGCCGGGGCTCGAGGGCGTCGTCGCGGTCGAAACGGAGATCGCCGAGCCCGACCGCGAAGGCGGCGCGCTCCGCTACCGCGGCGTCGACATCGAGGAGCTCGTCGGGCACTACCCGTACGAGAACGTCTGGGGCCTGCTGGTCGACAACGACCTCGACACCAAGATGCCCGACCCAGAGCCGTACGAGCCCGCCGGTCTCACGGGCAATGCGCCGGCCGACCTGCAGGCGGAGACCGCACGGCTCGCGGGGAACTGGAAGCTCGGCAAGCTGAACGAGATCTCCGACGAGCAGGCCCGCGAAGACCTCGGCCGGCTCTCCGCTCAGATGATGGAGATCGTCGCGCGCTCGGCCGCGGTCGGCGAGGGCCGCGAGCCCGCCCCCGACGACGTCGTCGCACAGGGAGCCACGGCAGCCGAGAAGTTCCTCCTCCGTTGGCGCGGCGAGGCCGACCCGGCCCACGTGAAGGCGATCGACACCTACTGGATCTGCACGGCCGAGCACGGCTTGAACGCATCGACCTTCACCGCCAGGGTCGTCGCCTCCACCGGCGCCGACTGCGGAGCCGCGCTCTCGTCCGCGGTCGGAGCGCTCTCCGGCCCGCTGCACGGCGGCGCGCCCGCCTACGTCAAGCCGATGCTCGAAGAGGTCGCCGCGATGGGCGATCCCGAGCGCTGGGTCAAGGAGGCCCTCGAGAGCGGCAAGCGCATCATGGGCTTCGGACACCGCATCTACCGCGCCGAGGATCCGCGCTCGCGGCTGCTGAAGCGAACCGCGAAGGAGCTCAACTCGCCGAACGTCGAGGTCGCGGAACGGCTGGAGGAGGTGGCGCTGGCCGCGCTCCAGGAGCGGCACCCCGAGCGCGTGCTGGCGACGAACGTCGAGTACTACTCGGCGATCGTCCTCGACGTCGCCGAGATCCCGCCGCCGCTCGCGCCCGCGATGTTCGCGTGCTCGCGCGTGGCGGGCTGGTCGGCCCACATCCTCGAGCAGAAGCGAACCGGCCGTCTGTTCCGCCCGTCAGCACGCTACGTCGGGCCGGCACCCCGGTCCCTCGCCGCTGTCTGACCTGGCCTCAGCGGCCGCCGAGGCGACGGCGCTGGCCGAACGCGGCGCCGAGCGGGAGCTCGCCGGGCTGCGCACGCAGTGGCAGGACGAAGTCGAGGACGCGGCGCGTTCGCCGGACTACCGAGTGCGGGCCGTCGCCTTCCGCGCGATCGGTCAGTTCCGCTACCGGCAGAAGACCGAGCTCCTGCGCCGGGGCCTCGAGGACGAGAGCCCGGCGTGTCGCGGCTCCGCGCTCGTCTCGCTCGAGCTGCTCTCGCGCGACCACCCCGGGCTCGTGAACGGGGTGCGGCCCGTGCTCCACGAGCTCGCGAGCCACGACGACAACCAGGCGGTGCGTCGCCTCGCCGTGCTCTGCCTCAAGAACGGATCGCCGCAGCGGGAGACGATCCTCCTCCTGAACGCGCTCGGGGACGACGAGGAGCAGGACCGGGAGCTGAGGGCCGCCGCGAGCAGGATCGCCGAGGTGCTGCGCAAGCGGGGAGCGGCCCGGCGCTAGTCCTAGGAGACGACGAGGGCGAGGGCGAGCCCGTCGTAGCCCTTGCCGCCGACGGTCTGGAGTGCCGTCGCCGTCACACGCGGCTCCGCGGCGAGCAGGTCGAAGAAGCGCCGGACGCCCTGGACCGTCGAGTCGTCGCTCGCGGGGTCGGCGACGGCGCCGCCGCGGACGACGTTGTCCGCGACGATGAGCGTCCCCGGGCGCGAGAGCTCGAGCGCGAGCTCGAGGTACGCGGCGTTGTTCGCCTTGTCGGCGTCGACGAAGATCAGGTCGAAGGGCCCCGCGCGCTCGGAGATCAGCTTGCGGAGCGCCTCCAGTGCGGGCGCGACCCGGAGCTCGACGACGTCGCCGAGCTCGGCGCGCTCGAGGTTGGCCAGCGCGGCCTCGGCGTGCGCGGGATCTGCCTCGACCGTGAGCACCCGCCCGTCCGCGGGAACCGCCCGCCCCAGCCAGATCGTGCTGTAACCGGCGAGCGTGCCGAGCTCGAGCACGTTTCGCGCCCCGACGGCCCGCGCGAGGAGGTAGAGCAGCTTCCCCTCGAGCGGCGAGACGTCGTGCGGCGGCAGGCCCGATGCGAGCGTTGCCTCGAGCGCGGCGTCCGAGTGCACGAGCTGCTCGGTCAGATACCGCTCGACCGCGGTCCAGCGCTCAGCTGCGGAAGCCACGCCTCCGCATCATGAACGTGTGCTACGCGCAGCCGCAGGGGTGGCGGCCGCAGGACGGGCAGTGGCGGCGGCGCTTCCAAACGAGCAGGTTCTTCCCGACACCGCTCAGCACCATCAGGTAGCCGACGCCGCTCGTCAACGCGAAGAGCGCGGTGAGCTGGGGGTCGAGAGGCGCCATGGTGTAGGTGTTGCCATCGGCGCCTCGGCGAAAACCTTGAGCGTGCTCCTCCCCTGCGAGGGAAGAGCAGATCAGCGTTGCGAGCGCCGGCGTCGGCCGTGCGGGTGCGCAGCGAAGTACGCCTCGCGTCGCCGCCTGTCGCTCACGTGCGTGTAGAGCTCGGTCGTCGCCAGGTCGGCGTGCCCGAGCATCTCCTGCACGCTGCGGAGGTCGGCGCCTCCTTCGAGGAGGTGCGTGGCGAACGAGTGGCGCAGCAGGTGCGGGTGGACGCGGGCCGGATCGAGGCCGGCGCCGACGGCGAGCCGCCGCAGGATCAGGAACGCGCCGGCGCGTGTCAGCGGCCCGCCCTGGGCGTTGAGGAACAGCTCCGGGCGGTGGCGGCGGTCGAGAAACGGGCGCCCGCGCGAGAGATACCGTCGCAGCGCGTCGACCGCCTGGCGACCGATCGGGACGACGCGTTCCTTGTCGCCCTTGCCGACGGCGCGGACGAGGCGGCCGTCGAGATCGACCGCGCTGCGCTCCAGGCCGACCGCCTCGCTGACGCGGAGGCCGGCGCCGTAGAGGAGCTCGACGAGCGCGCGGTCGCGGAGCGTGCGCGGCGTCGTGCCCTTCGCGGCCTCGATGAGGCGCTCGGCCTCGCCCGGCGAGAGCGTCCGCGGCAGCCGCCGGGGGCGCCTCGGGGCGGCGAGCTCCGTCGCCGGGTTCTCGGGCCGTACTCCGACGAGCACGAGATGGCGGAAGAACGTGCGCAGCGCCGCCGCGCGGCGGGCGATCGTCGTCGGCGCACGCCCGGCAGCGCGCAGCTCCGCCAGGTAGCCCTCGAGCTGCTCGGTCGTCGCCGAGCTCGGAGGCCCGCCGAGCCACTCGCCGAGCGACTTCAGGTCGCGGCGATAGGCCTCGATCGTCTTCGGCGCGAGCCGGGCCGAGGCGACCGCGAGGAACCTGTCGACTTCAGGATCGTGGATGCGCTCGGTCATAGATGCGGCGGAGTCGGCGGCCGTCCACGTGGCTGTAGACCTGGGTGGTCGACAGCGAGCTGTGGCCGAGCAGCTCCTGGATGACGCGGAGGTCGGCCCCGCCCTCGATCAGATGGGTGGCGAATGCGTGACGCAGGCGATGAGGGTGGGGGAGGAGGCGGCGCAGCGTACTCGTGTCGAGCCGCCGGCCGCGAACGGACAGGAACAGCGCGTTCTCCGCTCCGCGGGCGAGCTTCGGCCGCCCCTCGCCGAGGTAGATCGTGAGCCGGTGTGCCGCCTCTTCTCCGAGCGGAACGACGCGCTCCTTGCCGCCCTTGCCCCGGACGTGCACCGCCTCCTGGTCGAAGTCGACGTC
>JBKPFP010000160.1:0-7054 GCA_046744435.1 Actinomycetota bacterium
GCCCAGGCGATCGACACGATCGCGAAGCTCGGCTTCAACCATCCTCTCGGCCCGCTCGCGCTCGCCGACCTGATCGGGCTCGACACCTGCGTGGCGATCATGGAGGTGCTGCAGGAGGGCCTCGGCGACGACCGCTACGCGCCCTGCCCGCTGCTCCGCGAGCACGTCGCGGCCGGGCGACTAGGACGCAAGTCGGGCGAGGGTTTCTACCGCTACGACTGAGAGCGCCGCTCGTCGGCCAGCGTTCGATATTCGGTTGCCATCAGACGGTCCTTCGGGCGATCCGCCGCGTCTTTCATCGCGATCAGGTGATCGAGCGACGCGACGAAGACCCTGCGACCGGCGAAATCGATCTCGTCGGCAGCCTTCCGGACATCCTCGTACGACGGTGCGCCCGCGGGATACGCAAGGACGTCGAGGGCGCCATGGGTCGTCTCGAACGTAAAGTTGCCGCCCTTCTCGAGCGTGTCCGCGTCGAGCAGGAATGGAAGATCCTTCGGTGCGCCACGGAGAGTTGCTCCGAGGCGACGAAGCACAGTGGCGAGCCGCTCGAGGTTGGCGCGCTCGCGCGAGTACATGACATCGAGGTCGTACGTCGGATAGGCCGAGCCCTGAGCGATCCCAGCGAGCCCGCCGATCAGTACGAAGTCGACGCCGGCATCCGCGAACGCCTCGATGAGAGGGGCAGGGTCGTACCGGTCAGTTTCGGACACGCGGAAACCTCAGGACCGCGTTCGACCACTCGATCCCGCGCTTGATCCTCTCTTCCGGCGAGAGCGCGAGATTGCGCCGCAGCAGGGTGCGGTCGTGCCCGTAATCGACCGGCTCGGAGTGGAGGGTCAGCTCCTCGCCGAGAACATCCAGCACCCGGGTGAGCGTCTCGACCGTGGGTGAGACAAGGTCCCGCTCGATTCGCGAAATCGCAGCCTGACTCGTTCGAGCGCGGGTAGCGAGCGTCGCCTGCGTCAATCCGTGGCGGAGCCGCGCCTGGCGGACAAGCTGCCCTGTCACGGCTCAAATATATCAGATCAGACGTACAACTAGATATACTCGCCGTGTGAACCTCGACCTGACCCCCGAGCAGCGCGAGATCCAGGCGCTCGCGCGCGAGTTCGCGGCGGCCGAGATCGAGCCGCACGCGGCGGAGTGGGACCGCGAGCACCGCTTCCCGAAAGAGCTGTTCGGCAAGCTCGCCGAGCTCGGGCTGATGGGCGCCTGCGTGCCCCAGGGGTACGGCGGCGCGGGTGCCGACTTCCTCTCGTACATCCTCATGCTGGAGGAGATCTCGCGGGCGGATGCGGGAGTCGGCGTGACGGTCGCCGTCCACACGAGTGCCGTCACGCTGCCGATCCTCACGTTCGGCACGGACGAGCAGAAGTCGCGGTTCGTGCCGCCGCTCGCCCGCGGCGAGGTGATCGGCGCTTTCGCGCTCACGGAGACCGAGGCCGGGTCGGACGCGGGCTCGCTCCGGACCGCCGCAACGCCGAGCGGCGACGGCTGGACGATCTCCGGCACGAAGCAGTTCATCTCGACCGCGGAGTACGCGGGCACGTTCCTGCTCTTTGCGAGGACCGATCCGAACACGCCGGGCGCGAAGGGCGTCAGCGCGTTCATCCTCGACTCCGATCACATCCGCGTCACGGGCGCCGAGGAGAAGCTCGGCCTCAACTCGTCGGTGACGAACTCGCTCGCGATCGAGGGTGCGCAGGTTGGGCGCGACCGGCTCCTGCACGAGGAGGACGAGGGCTTCGCGGTCGCGATGGCGACGCTCGACGGCGGCCGCATCGGCATCGGGGCGCAGGCGCTTGGAATCGCGCAGGCCGCCTACGACGCGGCGCGCGCGTACGCCCTCGAGCGCGAGCAGTTCGGCCGGCGCATCGCCGACTTCCAGGCCATCCAGTTCAAGCTCGCGGACATGGCGACGGAGATCGAGGCGGCGCGGCTGCTGGTCTACCGGGCCGCGTGGCTGAAGCAGGAAGGGCGGCCGCACTCACAGGAAGGCGCCATGGCGAAGCTGTTCACGTCCGAGATGGCCCGGCGCCAGACCGCCGAGGCGATCCAGATCCTCGGCGGCTACGGCTACACGAAGGAGTTTCCGGTCGAGCGCTACTACCGCGACGCGAAGATCACCGAGATCTACGAGGGCACGAGCGAGATCCAGCGGCTCGTCATTGCCCGCTCGATCCTCGGGCTGAAGCAGCGCGCGCTGGCTTCGGGCTGACCGTCAGGCACCGTTCCGCTCGGCCGGCGAGTAGTGCTCCCACGCATCGTCGACCAGGTCCTCCAGAAACCTCAAGGACTGGGCATCCGTGGCACCGACCCACACGGACGCGAAGTCGTCGCTATCGGGACTGCGGTTGGGGCAGACCACCGCCAGGGCGTCATCGCGTGCATAGAAGCGTGTCGGATAGTCGGGCCAATGCCAGGCGCCGAGCGGAAGGTCGACGAACCTCTCGAGCAATCGCTTCTGCTCGTCTGGGCCGAGCCATGATGCTGCCGCCTGCTCCCTGGCGCCGATCACGGCTTCGAAGAGGACGACCTGGAGCAGGAATCTCGAGAGCGGCTCCTCCTCGCGAATCCACTGCTCGCGCTCGAACTCCCAGCCAACGATTCCAGAGGGCACGTCCCATGTGCCCCACACCGGCGGATCTTCTCCGTGGGCCTCCGCGGCCCAGGCGAACACGCCTTGGTTCTCGACGTAGAACGCGACGTGACCATCCACACGCTCGAGCTCGTGGGGCCGAGCAAATCTGTTCTGGACGAAGATGCCTTCCCAGCGGCCTGCGAATGCGTAGAAGTCGCGAAGCGGTGGCGGAACGAACGATTCGATCTCATCGGGCGGCAAGCCGTATTCCGGCCGGTGCTCGCCATACCAGTCCGTAAGGAACCTCTGAACCGAGGTGGCGTCGGGCTGAAGGAGGGTCGCGAGCAGGTTCACGGTCTCCACGCGTACAGCGCGTCAGGCTCGCCCTCCATGTTGTCGGCCGCGGTGCCGAAGCGCAGGGCGACGACACGGAAGCCGTGCCGCTCGTAGAAGCGCCGCGCGCCGGTGTTCTGCTGGAAGACCCAGAGCACGAGCCCGCCGGGGCGCAGCGCCTTTGCCTGCCCGAGGAGCGCCGTGCCGACCCCACGGTTCTGCGCCTCGGGATCGACGTAGAGCTTCTCGAGCACCTCCCAGCCGTGGCGGCGCGAGCGCCGGATGGCGAGGAAGCCGAGGGGCCGCCTGGCCTCCTCCGCGAGCCAGACCTCCTCGTGGCGCTCGAACAGCTCCCCGGCGATCGTCGGCAGCGCGTGGTCCGGCACGCGCGGGACGTACTCCCACCCCTCGCGGGCGCGCTGGAAGAGTCGCGCGAGCGCGTCTTGCTCATCGACTCGTGCGGGGCGAAGCTCCACCGAGGCCTAATCTATGACCATGCCGCGCGATATCGATGAACCGGTCCGCCTGACGCGGATCTACACGCGCGGCGGCGACCGCGGCGAGACCAGTCTCGGCGACGGGACGCGCGTGCCGAAGGTCGACTGCCGGATCGGCGCCTTCGGCAGCGTCGACGAGCTGAACTCCCATGTCGGCGTCGTGCTCGCCGGCGAGCTGCCCGACGACATGCGCGCGGTCCTCGCACGCGTCCAGAACGAGCTCTTCGACGTCGGCGCCGACCTCTCCGTGCCGTTCGGCGTCACCGACCGCCTGCGCGTGACCCAGGAGCAGATCGAGACGCTCGAGAACGATTGCGACCGCTTCAACACGGCCCTGCCGGAGCTGACGAGCTTCGTCCTCCCGGGCGGGACTGAGACCGCCGCGAGGCTGCACGTCGCACGGGCGGTCTGCCGCCGGGCCGAGCGCGACGCACTCGCCGCGGCCGAGGAACTCGACATCAACCAGCTCGTGCTCGTCTACCTGAACCGGCTCTCCGACCTGCTCTTCATCCTCGCTCGCACGGCCAACGCGGCCGTCGGCTCCGACGAGCCGCTCTGGAGGCCTGGGACCTCCTCCTAGCCTTCGCGGCCTCGTTCGCCGCGGGCTACCTGGGCTCGGTCGTCGGTCTCGTGCTGGGCACCTTGCGGCTGCCGGCGATCCTGCTCCTCTCCGGCGACCCGAGCTCGGCGGCGGGAACGAACATCGCGATCAGCGCGGCTGCCGCCGGCACGGGCGGGTACGGGCATGCCCGCGCCGGACGTGTCGACTGGCGCGTGGTCGCCTGGATGGCCCCGGCCTCGGTCGTCGGCGCCGTCGCCGGCGCGCTGCTCGGCCATCACGTCCCGACCCGCGCGCTGCTCGCCGTGATCGCGGGGGTGCTCGCGTGGAACGGGGTCGACCTGCTCTTCAACCCGGTGCGGGGGAAGCCCGCCGCCCAGCCGCGGCTCGCCGCGGCGGCCGTCTTCGGGCTCGGGATCGGTCTCGTCGGCGGGGCGGTGGGAGTGATCCTCGGCACGCTGCGCATGCCCGCCCTGCTGCGCAGCGTCGGGCTCACGGCTCACCGCGCGGTAGGCACGAACCTGATCGTTGGCTTCGCGCTCGGGGTGGCCGGTTTCGCCGCGCATGCGTTTCGGCTCGAGGTGGAGTGGGACCTGCTCGCGGCCGGGCTCGCGGGCGCGCTGCCCGGAGCCTGGCTCGGCGCCCGTGCGACGGGGCGGTTCTCCGACCTCGCGCTGCGCCGGGCGATCGGCGTCGCGCTGATCGCGGTCGCCCTCGCGTTCGCCGTCGAAGTGGCCGTGCGCTAAGCCTTCACTCCACGGCGATCCGCATGCCACTCGTGCTCCAGCCACACGCTAGTCAATGGCGCGGGCATCGAATCGATGCGAGCTTTAGTCGCCGACAGTGCGAAGCACTTTCGGCGAGTCCCGGCCCTGTGGGCCGGGACCCTAAGGACGGCGCGGCGCGCGGAGAATGCGCTGCAGCCCGACCATGATCAGGAAGCCGACCGCGCTGCCCATCGAGAGCAGGATCATCACGAGGCCGAGCGACCGGTGGTGCTTGCCGCCGACGAAGTTCGAAGCCGCTGCGAGCGGCTTGCGCGGGTTCTGCGTCGACGTCGTGGGGAGCGCGCCGGTGCTCGGCGCGGCGACTGCCGGGCGCTCGGGCTCGGCTGCTGCGGGGCCCGGGTCGGGAGGGGCCTGAGCCGGGGGGCCGCCGTGGCTGTCCATCGTCGGCGCTGCCACGGCCTTCGCGCTCACCGTCTTGCGCTTCTTCGCCGGCTTGCACTTGATCGTCACGTACGCGCGCCGAACGACCTGCGTGCCGTCCGCGCTCGTCGCGCGCACGACGATCGTGTACCGGCCCGGCGGGAGCGAGGAGCGCGGGAACGCCATGCGGACCGTGTGGCGCCCGGCGGCCATCTTCGTCTGCGCGGTGCGCAGCTTGCGGCCGGTCGGGCTGAGCAGCGTCGTCTGGACGGTGGCCGGAGCCGAGAGGGTGATCAGCACCGTGAAGACCTGCTGCTTGCCACTTTTCGCCGAGCGCGGGCTGCCGAGGCCGAGGACGAGCGTGACGTGCGCCTCGACCTTGATCGTGAAGCCGAGCCTGAAGGCCGTCGAGTTGCCAACCGCGTCCTCGAGCGTGCCGCTCAGCTCGTGCCGGCCCTGCGGGAGGGAACCGGTGGCGAAAGTGAGGTGGGTACCGGAGATCTCGGGCGCGAGCGCCGCTCCGTCGAGGACCGGCGCGCGCACGACCACCGGCTCGCTGACGACGAGGACGACGTTGTTCGCGGACTCGACGCTCGAGCCGCTCGCCGGGGTCGCCGAAAGGATCGCCGGAGCCGTGTTGTCGACGCGGATGCCTTCACGCGTGTGGGTGGCGAGGATCGTGCCGTTGGCGTCGGTTGCCTGTGCCTGCAGGTCGTAGAGCCCGTCCGCCACGCCGCGCGTGTCGAACGCCGCGCTCCACGGGCCGGCCGTGTCCGTCTCGAGGTCGCTCCAGCTGTTGCCGCCCGAGGCCTTGCGCTTGAAGACGACGCGCGCCACGGCCGCGCCCTGGGTCGAGGCGGAGAGCCCGACCACGCCGCGGACTGCCGCGCCTGGATCGCCGAGCGTCACGCTCGGGGCGGTCGAGTCGACGGTGACCAGGACGGAGATGGAGGCGGCCGGGTTGCCGGCTGCATCCGTTGCCACCGCGCGGAGCTCGTAGCTGCCCGCGAACGCGCTCGCGTCCCAGGCCCCTTCGAACGGAGCCGAGGTGTCGGTCGCGATCTCGGCGAAGGACGGGCCGCCGGCCGGACGACCCTCGAACCGCACCGAGGCCACGCCGGAGCCGAGGTCGGAGGCCAGCGCGCCGAGGTGCACGTTCGGCCCGCCGACGACGGCGCCGTTGCCCGGGTCGCTCATGGCGACGGTCGGCAGCGTGTTGTCGACGCGTGACGTGCGCACCGGGCTCGTGCCGCCAAAGCCCGCCAGGTCGGTCGCGACTGCGCGGAAGTCGTAGCGCTCGTCGCCGACCGCTTTGGTATCGAAGGTCGCCTCGTACGGGGCCGTCGTGTCGGTCGCGATCGGCGTCCAGGCGCCCGAGCCGGCGAGACTGCGCTCGAAGACGACCTGAGCCGTGTCGCTCGGGGACGACGCCTGCAGGTTGATGGTGCCGGCGACGTTCGCGCCTGGATCCGCGAGCACTGGTGCGGGCGGGTTGTCGACGACCACGGTGACGACCGCGGAGGTAAGCGAGTTCGCGGCCGCGTCGGCGACGACGACCTTCAGCTCGGCGTCGCCCTCTGCCGCGCCGGTCGAGTCCCAGCTCGCCTCGTACGGCGCGGTCGCGTCGGTGGAGATCGGGGTGAAGGAGCCGGCGCCGTTCGTGCGGACGAGGAAGGTGACGGACGCTACGCCCGACGGAACGTCCGCCGCCGCGGCGGTGACTGCGACGACGCCGTTGACGTGCGCGCCGCCCGCGGGCGCGCTCACCGAGCCGCTCGGGAGCGTCGTGTCGATGCGAACCGTCGCCGAGCGGAGCGGCTCGACGTTGCCGGCGACGTCGGTCGAGCGGTAGTCGATCGAGTGCATGCCGTCGTTCGAGTGGTCGGCCGGGGCCGGGATGACGATCGAGGTGCCGCTCTGGAAGGCGCCGCCG